>JBOHFU010000028.1:0-16310 GCA_050699675.1 Pseudonocardiaceae bacterium | reverse complement strand
TGGTGGTGGTGTGCTGGTCCCGAGCCCGCTGTCCGCGTCCATCATCGACCGGGTGCGCAACGTGTCCCGCTGCTTCCAGGCCGGCGCCCGCATCGTGCCGATGGACTCCCAGACGCTGAAGGTGCCACGCATCGCCGGGTCACCATCTCCGGCGTGGCGTAATGAGAATGCCACGATCGCCGAGGGCGACCTGACGTTTGACTCGGTCACCTTCACCGCCAGGTCACTGGCCCTGATCGTGAAGGCGTCCCGGGAGTTGATCGAGGACGGCCAAGACGTCGACAACACCGTTCGGAATGACCTCGCCGCGCAGGTGGCTACCGAGGTTGACCGGGTGATGCTGCGCGGCACGGGCACCGCCCCGGAACCCCGCGGGGTGCGCAATACCAGCGGCGTGACGGTCACCGCATTTGGTGGGGCCAATGGTGCCGCACCCACGAATTACGATCACCTGCTCGACGCGGTGCAGGTCTTGGCTGGCGGCAACTACGAGACCACCGCATTTATCCAGGCCCCGCGGTCGGAAACCACGCTGGCGAAGCTGAAGGAAGCGACTACGAACGCTTATCTGCGGCCACCTGCGCAGCTTGAGGATATTCCGCGCTTGAGCACCAATCAGGTGCCGGTCAACCTCACCACGGGCACCAGCAACGACACCTCCGAGGTGTTCGCCGGGGACTGGTCGCACCTGTGGCTGGGAATGCGTACCGAGCTGCAACTAGGCACGCTAGTCGAGAGATACGCCGACGCCGGTCAGGTGGCTTTCTTGATCTGGTTGCGCGCGGATGTGCAATTGTCCCAACCCGCCGCGTTCAACGTGATCACCGGGATTAGGCCATGACCGCGCCGCGTAGCCCGTGGGTTCCTGATGACCCGGACACGCCTAATATCGTGCCGCCACCCACGCCCGTGGTTCGGCCCGAGCCGCAGCGCGCCGACGGGGACATCCTGGTTGAGTGCCCGGAACTCGGGCCGAACTGCGCGGTGCTCATCACCGACGGGCAACCGATACCGGCGCACCTGGTCTACCGGCCACGCCGACCCGCCAGGCCCGACAAGCCGCCCCGGAAACGGGGTTGAGGAGCTGCGGGCGAGGGGCGTCAACGTCACCGCTGGGTCCGATCGCGTCCGACCTGCACGGGAATCTGGTCCGGAATCCCGCCCTGCAGATCCAGCGCGACGCCGCGCAGACGATCAGGGCTTTCGCGCAGGAGTTCGGGTTGACGCCGTCGGCGCGCAGCAGCGTCCGTGCTGTTAAGGCGGGTGGTGCCAGTAGCGACGAGGACGCCAACCCGTTCGCTGGCTGAGGGGAAATCCCACCCTGGGGTGGGTGGTTCGTCGCGTCAGCAGCCGTCTGGTGGCGCGCTGAGACGAGCCACGCCGCGTGCTGGGTCGGCCGGGGCGGTCCAGCCGGGGTTCACCGGGGGGCCGGTGTCCACAGTTGATCTGTCAGCAGCGGGAATATGATCTTGATGTCCGCAGCGATGAATGCCGCTATTGATGGTGGTGGAGCGGGGTCAGGAAGGCCACGTCTTAGCTCAGCGGCGTAGGCGGCGATCTCATCCCGCGTTGTGAAATCGCCGTTGAGCACGGCCTGCCTCAGCTTCAGGTATCCCGCGATCCACGGGTCGTCGCTGTCAACGACCCCAACGATCGGTGGTTTGCTGGTCATCGCGTCCTCTGGTCGGGGATCACGGCGGCGCTGCATGGCCCGCAGTAGCCGTGCTCAGGGGTAGCCGTGAGGCTTGCCGGGATGACTTCCACACCACAGAGCGCGTAGTAGTGGCCCCCACCCCGACGCCCGGCAACGGCCGCAGCGTCGGACAGGAAGTGCGCCACCAGCGTCCTGACGTCGACCATCTCGACGAGGCGACGCTTGGTGATCACGTGCTTCCTCCGGCGACCTCGGTATCGGTGCTTGCCTGCCATCGCGCCCACACCACGCTTCCCCCCGGTTTGGTTCGTAGCGCCGCCCGGCCCGGCCCCCAAGGCAGCAGGCCGGGCGGCTAGACGCCAGCCCTCGGCTGACGCCCTAACGCCAACCCGGCCTGGTGGGGGGCAGCAGGCCGGGCGGCAGACACGGTGAACTGGAATGTCTCCGTGTCGCGTCAGGCGCCGCCCGACCCTAAGAGGCACCGAGCCGGGCGGCTAAACGCCAGCCCTGCAGCTGACGTCTCAGGAGAGAGTAGACGATGGTACGTCACAATGTCACGTCTCAAAAAGTGACGTACCATCGACGTGCCGTTATGCTCCGTAACCATGCCTGGACCGACCGTCCCCCGCCGTCTGCTCGGAGCCGCACTACGTCGGCTGCGGACGGAGGCGAGCGAGACCCGAGAGCAAGTGGCTTTCGTGCTTGGTTGCTCGGCGACCAAGGTCACTTACCTGGAATCAGGCCGTAACGTCATCGGGAAGACGGAGCTGATCGTGCTGCTTCAGCACTACAACGCCGAGGACAAGCTGGCGCCGCTCGAAGAGATGAGACTGGACGCCACCTCCGGTAAGCGCGGCTGGTTGTCCACGGCGCGACTGCCCGAGTGGCTCGCCGCCTACTACGCCCTCGAGGCCGAAGCGAGTTCGGTCCGGTCCTTCGAGCTGGAGTTGATCCCAGGCTTGCTACAGACGGAGCAGTACGCCCGGGAGATCCACATACTGCGCGGGCACACACCGGGTGATGACCTGGACCGCCGAGTGAAGGCACGGCTCAGACGCCAAGAACGCCTCACCGCAAGTGATCCCCTAAAGCTGTCCGCGGTGGTTTCCGAGGCGGCTCTGGCACGGTGCGAGCGCCAGCCGAGCGTCGCTGGTGACCAGTTCCGACAGCTGCTCGCGTGGGCGCAACGCCCCAACATCCAGATCCAGGTCCTGCCGTTCGGCGGTGGCCTACACAGTGGCATGTCAGGAGCATTCACCCTGCTCAGCTTCCCCGAGGGGCTGCTGCCTGACACCGGATGGCAGGAGTACGCGCTGGGTGGCCACATCATCGACAAGGAACCAGATGTGGCGTCACTGGCTACGCTCTACGACAAGCTCCGCGATCAGGCTCTCGGTTGCGACGAGAGCCTGACCCTGCTTGCGGGGCTTGTCGAGAAGACACGCTGAGCAGCAGAAAGAGGCATCACGATGGATCGTCTAATCCACGTTCAGTGGCACAAGTCTAGCCGCAGCAGTGGCAACGCCGCTTGCGTCGAGGTCGCAAACTTCGACGACCACCGTGCCGTGCGGGACAGCAAGAACCCCACCGGTCCGGCGCTGATGTTCACCACGGCGCAGTGGGCCGCGTTCACCGCCGGAGTGCGCACCGGCGAGTTCGACTAACCGACCAGCAACGGACGGCCCCGCCGGTACTCCACGGTGGGGCCGTCCGCTTGTCCAGCGTGTAGCGGTAGCACCTCGCAGGGGTCACAGAGGTCCCCCGGGACGGTTTTCCGGGGGACGCTGGGATAGGTGCTACACCGCTACACCGCAGGTCGGACGTGGTTTGAGCCGCTATCACCGGTGCTACATCCTGTAGCGGCGCTACACCCCGTCGGGCGTCGGCAACACCGCCAGCAGCTCCGCGTACGCAGCGCTAACCGACTCCATGACCCCAGCCACGAACCGGTCCTGCCGCTCCGGCGCATCCGGGTAGATGTCCACGGCCTGGGATGCGACCCGCACCGCTGAGCCGACTATGTCGAGCAGCTCTGCCAGGTAGTGGCGTTGCTCGACGGTGAGAGCGCCGCCGTCGCGGACCAGCTTGCACAGCGCCAGGATCTGCTCGTGAGTGGGTACGAGATCGTTGTGGCTGATCGGGTCACTCATCGCACACCGCCGCTCGGTCGCAGTGCTTGAGGATGCGCTGCGCCAGTTCCCGGGCCTCCGGGATGCTCAGGTAGGTGAGCAGCCGGTGGCCGTCGAGGTCTGGGAACAGCGTCGTCGCGGTGAGCGTCAGCTCGGCTGCCGGGCCAGGGCCGTCGAAGCGGACCAGCTGCAGCGTGAACTGGCAGTCAGCTGCGCCCCACCGCTCCGGGCGCTCGTCATGGGGGCGGGTGCCGTTGCTGCGGGGGATGGCTAGGTTTTCCACGGGTCTCTCCTGAGTTGATCAGGTTGGGGATCAAGGCCCCGGCCGGCGCTTCGATCGCCGGTTCGGGGCCGCCTTGCTGTCAGCGGCAGACCGGGCAGGAGGACCACGAGCGTGAGAACGCCGTGGGAACGCACGGACCGGAATGGCCCGACAGAATGCAATCAGGAACGGCAGACAATGGTGCCGCTGAGCTGCGGGAATGGTTATCGGTGACATTACTCGTCACCGTCCGGAACGTATTCAGATGGACTCTTAATCAGCGGGTTCGGGGTTCGAGTCCCTGGCGGCGCACCATCTGACCAGCGGTTTCCTGTCTCCGGGCCGGTGTCCGCACCCCGACGTGACAACGGTGTGACAACGTCGGTACCGAGAACCCTCGGCACGAGCGACGCCGCAGCCTCCGCCGCAGCCGCAGCTGCCGCCACCGCCGGGTACACCGACGTGTAGGTATCGCTGGTCAGCGTGATCGAGGAGTGCCCCAGGGTCTCCTGCACCACCTTTAGATCGACCCCGGCAACTGGTAGAGAGCAATGTTCCAACCGCGCGAATGCCCCCGGTGGCTCGATGGCAAGTCGACCCGCACCGCAGGCGCGCTCAGCGCGCTGAGGAGCGGAAGCGACGCGGCAGCCGATCTGATCAGTTGCATCTGATGCAACTATCCCCGGCGCGGGATGCAACCGGACCGGCTGCAATATCGTGGCATTCAATGCAACCGCGGTGTCTATCGCCTGGTCAGGATGTGTGTGACGAGCTCCCTACCAACCGGCCGTGATCCAGTTCGAACGGCGACGTCGCAGGCAGGAGCAGTTCACTGATCTTGCCGAATGATGCGGCCGATGCAACTCCGCTCACTTGCATGAGCGACGCCGCGCCGTGGCGCAGGTCGTGCAGCCGGATCGGCGGCAGGTCGGCAGCGACGACCAGCTCGGGAACCGGTCGGTGATGGTGGCGGGGTGCAGCGGCTCCCCGTCCTCCCGGGTGAACACCTTGCCGGAGTCCACCACGCCGGGCCCCACGCCAGCAGCTCGGTGAGCTGGGCGCGCTGGTACACCCGCAGCGCGGCGACGGTGCCCGCGTCCAGCGCGATGGTGCGCTCCCCCGCGTCGGACTTCGGGTCGTCCTCGATGACCTCCCACCCGAGCTGGACCCGCTGGCGGCGCACGGCCAGCACTCCGCCGTCGAGATCGACGTTCGCCTCAAGACAGCTGTAACGCCCCGCCATCCCCGCGCAACCGAGTACTACGCGGGTGGCGTTTTTCGCGAGCCGCCTCCTCCGACCGGAGCACCCGACATTGCCGCCGGTGCCGCAAATGTTCCAAGCGGTCCTGGCCGATCGACGTCGCCGTTCATCCGCGACGCTGGCCGAGCGTCGAGCCTGGCGCGACTGAGGGCGAGGGGCGAACGCGCTGGTTGCCGGTGTCGCGGGGGTTGCGTGCCTTCGACCGCAGCCACGCAACCTGCGCCCGAGGGCCCTCCAGCTCCAACCACGACCCGTCAACTTGGGACGTGAGTCAACGGCGCCCGATCCTGGCTCCACGGCCGAACGTCGAGCGCGGCACGTCCCGGCTCATCTCCGAGGTCTGCGCCCATCGGCCCGCCGCTGTCTGCGGTGCGATGAGGGTCAGGGCAGCAGGGTCAGCGCGGGCACGTGGGCCGGGCGCACGATGCCGAAATCGCGGCGGTCGATGGTCACCACGGTGGTGATGTTCAACCGCTCGGCCAGAGCAATCACCGAGGCGTCGACGGTGCCCAACGGCAGGTCGTCGTACTTCGCCACGAGTTCGGAGATCCGCTCCAGGTCGGCGGACAACGACTCGATCAGCGTGTACCGGCCAGCCCGCACATCCGACAGGAACGCCAGCTCAGCGTAGGTGCCCCGTCGACGCTCCAGCATGAGGCATACCTCGGTGGCCACGGTGGCGGGAATCAGCAGAGGACCGGGTAGCCTCTCCAGCAGGTACTTGCACTCCTGATGGTGATCGTCGCGGTCGTTGACGACGGCCACGATCGGCCCCGTGTCGACCAGGATCACGCGGCGGTACCGGGTTCGGTTCGCAGAATCTCCTCGACCCGCTCCGCCAGGTTGGGCTCGGCCGACAGCGTGCCCGCGCTGGCGAACGTGCGGACCGGTTCCGATGCCAACCGTGTCGAGTCCGGCTGCGCCCGCAACTGGTCGGCGAGCCGGTGCGCCTGCTGGTCGGTCATGCCGGCCTCAATGGCGGCGCGCAGCACCTCGCCGATCGCCGTGACCCGGTCCTCAGGCAGCACGTCGACCAGGCGGTGCACTTCGTCCCTGGTGGCCATGCCGCCAGTGTCCCACGGCCGACAACCGCTCACTCTCACCGACCGTTAGCGCGTCGACCACGGACAGGCCCAAACGTGGCTGGCCTTCCGGATCGGTACGTTGAGGCGGGCGACGACAAGGCGAATGCCAGCGCCGCTGATACCTTCCAAGCGTTCCGGCTAACACCGTTGCCATTCAGCCGACGCAGGCCGGGAGCTGCGGCTGGCGTGACCGGCGCCACCTGAGAGAACGAGCTGCCGAACAGGAGCCGCCACCATGAGCACCGTGCGCTGGTCCGACATCCGTGACCAGGTAGTGCTACTCCTATCGGGTCAACTTGCGACTCTTAATCAGCGGGTTCGGGGTTCGAGTCCCTGGCGGCGCACCGTAGTAGCAGGTCAGAGGTCTACCCCGATCAACGGGCTAAGATCGTGACACCGCTTATGCACCGGTAATCTTTCGGCTCTTGGCCTTAGGGGCCGAGCCAAGAACCTCAGCCGTCTTACGGTCGGTGACCCCTCGACCCATATAGGAGTCCTGGGTGATGGACGGTCTGGCGTACCCCATGTGGTTCGCGATCTCCTGGCCGAGAGCCCCGCCTCATCGAACCGAGTCGCCACGGTCTTACGGAGGGTGTGCGAAGTGAGCCACGACAGGTCCCCGATCCCCCGGGCGTTGCGGAGATCCCTCCGGGTGTTCGCCGGGTCCCGCCAGCCCCCTAAGGAGTCGGCGAACACAGGTGTACAGGGGGTAGGGCGAAAAAAGCGAAAGTGGCGAAAAAAGCCTTTCCGGGTCCGGTTCTGGCGCGTTTGCGCTGGTCACGACTTCGTCACTTCTTTCGCCGCCGCGGCGAACTAAGCCGCGAAAGAAGGTCCGGGACCTGCTGCGCCGGCGCCGGAGCATTTCAACCGTGGACGCCGGCAGCGGCAGAGTCCGCCTACCGGCCTCCGTTTTCGTGGTCTTCCGGATCAGCCCCTGCCCCTTCACGCGGATCAAGGTGTAGGCGACTTTCACGCTGGCCGCGTCCAGGTCCACCTCATCCCAGGACACGGCCAGGGCCTCGCCGATCCGGCAGCCGGAGCTCAGCATGAACTCCACCAGGTCCGGCAGATCCTTCTCGACGGCCGTCTCATCAGCGGCGAGCTGACCGAGGAATTGAGCGCGCTCGTCGTCGGTGAGGGCGCGCGGCTGCCGTCTCGGCTTCCCCGACAGCGGGGTGACTCCCCTCGCGGCGTTGTGGGTCACCGCGTCGTTGCGCTGCGCGTAGCCCAGGATCCCGCTGACGACGGTGCGACAGGTCTTGGCGATCCCGGGCCCGGCGTTGTCCCGCACGGCGACCAGGAAGCGGTCCACCCGGCTGGTGATGACCTCCCGCAACCTGAGGGCACCCAGCGCCGGGGTGATGTGACATTCAGTGCGCGGCGGTAGGTGTCCACCGTCGACGGGTAACGCTGCCCGGACTTCGCGGCGGTGATCACACCGTCTAGCCACCGTTGTGCGGCGACCTCGAAACGTGTCTCCCCGGTCAGGCCGTCCGACCCGGCTGCTGGCGGCGCAGCAGCGCGGTTTGCAGGTTCCGCTCCGCGGCTGCACTGGTGCGGCCGGTGGCGGACACCAGCCGGCGGCCGGGGATCACATGGGTTGACAGCCTCCGGCGCGGTCGCCGGGTTCGGCGACCCACCGACCGGCTTCGGCGACGCACGCCGGGCAGTATCGGTCGGGGTAGTCGTCTTCGGTCGCGTTGACACCCGGGCGGCGCACCGCCAAGCCGCACAGCGTGATGTGGGCACCCCAGCGGCCCGGGATCAGCGCATCGTCGGCTGCCAGCAGGTGAGACATACCCGCGGGCAACGCTGCGCGTTCTGGATCCGGCTCGACCGCGCCGGGGCCGTCGGTGAGGTGGATCGCGAAGCCGTCCGCTCCGTTGACCACGAGCACCGCACGATCGCCGCTCACCGCGCACGCTCCAGGGATCGACTGGGCCAGCGCGACCGTGTCGGGCTCCGACAGCGTCACCCCGGGTGCGCCCAGGCCGTGGAACGTCCATGAGCCGTCCATCCCGTGGACCAGCAGCAGCGTGGTGTGGTCGCCGTCGTCGGTGGCGCGGCCGATCTTCGCCAGCCGGCCGCGCTCGTGCGGGTGGCGATGCATCTCGGGTACGTCGATCACAGTTGTCGACGGTGAACGCGATCAGAAGAGCAGTGTTCCCACGGGGGGACACCCGTAACAGATGTTGTCCCTCCGTAGGGACACTGCCTCACAGAGGGGCTATACCGGCAGGCCAGCTCGGTAGGCCATTCCGCGCAGCTCCCGGCCGACCGCATCGCGGCGTGAGCGGATCAGCAGCTCGCCGAGCACCTCGCGGACGATTGGATTCCGCTGGATGCGGTGGGGAGAGATCAGTTCAGCGCGGCGCAGAGCCCGCACGGCGTCATCGTGGCGTCCCTGCAGCCGGGCTAGCGCCTGGCCATAATCGGCCCAGTAGGCGACCTGGCGCGAACGGTTGGTATGCGCTTGCGGGTTCATGCCCTCAGCGATTCTCACAACCCGTTCATGGTCGCCAACCTCCAGCAATCCGGACATGCGGTAGAGGTCGACGTTGATAGGCCCGAAACCCAACCCGTAGGCGTTGCCCTCCCCTGTGCGCTCCGCCAGCTCGCTGGCATAGTCCAGCGGCGCACCCACCACTTGACACCAAGCAGCATCAGCGGGATCGGGGTTCGAGTCCCTGGCGGCGCGGTTCGCTGCGCTCCGAGAAACGCCGTGTCCCGCGCGAATTTCACTTCGCCGAACTCCACCGGTCGAGAAGGTGACTCCGAAACCCTTGACCGGATCAAGCAGTCCCATGGCCGTCCTCCTGCCTCGTCGGTGGCCCGCCATTGCCCGGCACAGCAGCACTCACTGCAGCGCGCCGGGGCGGCGATGGCGGCACCACCAGATCCAGCGGGGGCAACGGGTAATCCGAACCGGCGGTGGGCACCTCGCGAGTGCGCTGCACCGAACCGTTCGGGGCCGAATAGCGTTGCACCACAATGTTCTGGGGCAGCAGGAAAGCGACGACCGGCAGCACGACCAGCACGATGCCGCCGACCACGAGGATCTCGCTCGGCGTGACGGCAGAACCTCGCAGCGCCCGAGCGCCGGAGACCAGCACGATCCACACCAGACTGCCCGGCACCAGCACCTTCCAACCCAGCGCCATGAACTGGTCATACCGCAACCGGGGCAAGGTGCCGCGCAACCAGATGAACACGAACAGGAAGGCCAACGTCTTGCCGATGAACCACAGCGGGCCCCACCAGCCGCTGTCCAGCGGCCCGCCGGCCAGCGGCCAGGGGGCGTGCCAGCCGCCCAGGAACAGCGTGGTCGCCAGGGCCGAGACGGTGACCATGTTGACGTACTCGGCGAGGACGAACAGCGCGAACTTCAGCGACGAGTACTCGGTGTGGAAACCACCAACCAGCTCCGACTCCGCCTCGGGCAGATCGAAGGGTGCACGGTTGGTCTCGCCCACCATCGCCACGCAGAACACCACGAAGCTGGGGAACAGCAAGAACACAAACCACCACTGCCGCGACTGAGCCGCCACGATGTCAGCCGTAGAAAGCGAACCCGAGTACAGGATCACCGCGACGATCGACATCCCGAGGGCGATCTCGTAGGAGATCACCTGGGCGGCCGAGCGCAGCGAGCCCAGCAGCGGGTAGGGCGAGCCTGAGGACCAGCCGGACAGCACGATCCCGTAGACGCCCAGCGAAGAGCAGGCCAGCACCACGAGCACCCCGACCGGTAGGTCGGCGACCTGCAGCACGGTGTGCTCCCCGAAGATCGACACCTCACCGCCGAGCGGGATCACGGAGAACGCCGTGAACGCGGTGACCGTCGAGATCACCGGAGCCAGCACGTATACCCAGCGATCAGCCAGCGCCGGCTGGATGTCCTCCTTGAACGCCAGCTTGAGCCCATCGGCCAGCGACTGCAGCAGCCCGAAAGGCCCGACCCGGTTGGGACCTGGCCGGTGCTGCATGCGGCCGAGCACCCGGCGCTCCATCCAGACCAGTAACAGCGTCATGACTATCAGGAACACGAAAATCACAACAACCTTCAGCACGGTGAACCACAACGTGTCGTCGGCCAGCAGTGCTTCAGTGGGCGTCATGACTTGCCTCCCCACGCCGTCGCGGCCGTCGTGCCGTCACCGACCGTGTCATCCTGGAAGTCCTACAGAAACAGAGCGACGGGTCCACCGCCTGCGTACAAATCAGGGCCCGAGATTCCGGCAATGGCGCTACGTCGTAGGGCACGTAGGCGTCCGGATCAGGCGACGTCGAACAGATGTTCCCAGCGCCGCCTGCTGCCGACACCGGTGTCGGACCGCCAGCGGCGTAGGCAGTTGCCGCACTGCACGCAGACCAGATTGACGTGGTAACCGAGGAGGTACAGGGGAGTCGCCGCAGTAGGTGCAGGGCAGCGGCGGTGAGGCCCTGGCACCGATGGGTGAGATAGGCGGGGATGCCAGTGTTGCCCGTCAACCCTGGTGAACAAGTAGCCGGAGACCACCACGCCTGCCTTGGGGGCCCACGGTTTCGGGCAGCTCTCTTGGTGGCTATTTCACGCTGCTGTTTGCTGCCGGTTCAGAAACTCATCGTGGACCTCGCGTGGGGTCTTGTAGCCGAGTCCTGAGTGGTGCAGTTCTCTGTTGTCCTTGTTGGTCACCTGTCTTGTCGCCGCCATGCGTAGCGGCGTTCGGGCCGTCCGACTTCGCCGTAGCGCAGCCGCACCTGCACCTTGCCGGCGTCGGCGAGGTGCTCGAGGTAGCGGCGGGCGCTGACTCGTGACACACCCAGCAGGGCGGCGGTCTGCGCAGCGGACAGGTCGGCGCCGGCCTCGCGCAGTGTGTGTTCCACCAGCCGCAGGGTCTCCGCGCTGAAGCCCTTGGGCAGCGATCCTTCAGGGCGGCTGATCCCGAAGACCCGGTTGACGTCTGCTTGCTGCGCCTCCTTGACTGTCGAGGCGAGGCTGCGGTAGGCGTGTTGGTAGTGCTCCAGCCGCTCTCGCAGGTCCGCATAGGAGAACGGCTTCATCAAGTAGTGCACGATGCCACCGCGCAGGGCACGGCGCACCGTGTCGGCTTCCCGCGCCGCACTGATGACCAGAACGTCGAGCTCGGGCAACGCCGCACGCAGCTGCTGGAGCAGGTCGAGCCCGGTGGTGTCGGGGAGGTGGACGTCCAGCAGCACCAGATCTGGGTGCAGCCGGCGGGCTTCGGTGAGCGCCTGAGCGCCGGTGTGGGCGACGCCGACCACGGTGAAGCCGGGGGTGCGCTGGACGAAACCGGTGTGGATCTTGGCGACCATGAAGGTCGTCGTCCACAATGAGCACCTCGATCACGACCGTGACCTCTGCTTGGGCAGACGCGCGGTGAAGACGGCCCCGTTGTCGTTATGCACGCTCACCTCACCGCCGCGCTGGCGGCAGACGAGCCGAGTGAGAGCGAGCCCGAACCCGCGCCCGCCTGCCCTGGGGGGTGGCTTGGTGGTGTACCCCTGGAGAAAGACGTCATCGACGCATTCCGGTGCAATGCCCGGTCCTGAGTCGCGGACCGTGACTCGCACCTGGTCTGGGTCCTCCTGCAGGCAGACCTCCACCGATGGCTCGGGGGTGTTCCCGACGGCGTCCAGCGCGTTGTCCACGAGGTTTCCCACCACGGTGGTCAGGTCCCGGGAGAGCTCCTCGTCCACCCGCCCGACGCGGGAGTCGCGGAGCAGGTGCAGGGCCACCCCCCGTTCGGCGGCGAGGCTGGCCTTGGCGATGACCAGGGCGGCCAGTGCGGGGTCGCCGACCCGGGTGGTGACGTCGTCGTGGAGCCGGGTACGGCTGCGGTGGACGCCGTCGACGAAGCGTATGACCTCCTCGCATTCCTCGAGTTGGATGAGACCGGAGATGGTGTGTAGCTGGTTGGCGAACTCGTGGGTCTGAGCTCGCAGAGTGTCGGTCGTGGTGCGGGTGGCGCCGAGCTCCTTCTCCAGACAGGACAGCTCGGTGCGGTCCCGCAGGGTGGTGACTGAGCCGATCACCCGGCCGTGGGAGCGCATCGGCATGCGGTTGAAGGCCAGCACTCGCTCTCCGACGAGGACCAGCCGGTCGGGGCCGGGCTGCGTCTGGGTGAGCACCTCCCGCAGCTGTTCCTGGACGGCGAGGTCGTCGAGGTCGCGGCCGACGCAGTCGGGGGGTAGCGCCAGGAGCCGGCGGGCGCTGTCGTTGATGAGGGTGATGCGCTGGTGCGGGTCGAGGGCGATGACCCCCTCCTTCAATCCGTGCAACATCGCTTCGCGGTGCTCAACCAGGTCGGTGATGTCGCTGGGCTCCATGCCCAGGGTTTGACGCTTGACCCGGCGGGCCAGGAGCAGGGACCCGGCGACGCCCAGGGCGCTGGCGACCCCCAGGTAGATGAGCAGGTTCGGGGTGGCCTGGCCCAGACGCTCCCACACCGAGGGGTAGTTCCTGCCCACGGCGGCGATCCCGATCAGGCGCCCGTCGGCGTCGAGCACCGGCACATGAGCGACCAGCGAGGAACCTTCGGTATGCGGGCCCAACGCGGCTCAGCCCCCTCATGTGCTCGCTGCCGGACGATTCGGTCGTTCGCACTCGAGTTCTACCGGCTCAACTCGATAGGTTTTAAAACACTCTAGGGGTGGAGAGGGCGGTGTCGAGTGGACACGATCATTCCCGGCACCGTCCTCATTTTGTGTCCTCAACCGGCACATTCAGGGCGTGGATCGCTTCGAAGAGCCGATCTGGGTCCCAATCCGGTTCGATATCGTCGAGCAACCCGGCTGCTTGGCCCAGGGTGAGGGCAGCCATCCGAGTGCCGTCATCGATCTGGATGTAGTAGTTGGTGAAGGTTGGACGCCCTGCGCCGGCAGGAACCGTCTTGGGGCTCATCTGCTCGGCCTTGACCGTGGCTTTGACTCCCTGGCAGGCGCTGGCGTTGAGGCGTTCCTCGGTCGCGGTAGCGATCTTCCGGGCATCGTCTGCAAGCATTGGACTATCTCCTTCGCCGGGTCGATACGTACACGCCGTAGATACTTATCACCCTGCTGTTGGTTGTCCCATACCGGTCCCATCATCCTCTCCCTCGTCAGCACCGGCATTCGGTCGGCGCGGGGGCGCAACGACCGAAGTGGGCCGCCTGGGCACCAGCCGGATGACGACCCCCGGCACGACGTCGACCGACCACGTCCGGCACCTCCCGGGTCGCCGTCGCTCTACTCCACCCGCTGAGGATCCTGCGACCCTCCTTGACCATCCCACCGGATGGTGAGAGGCTGGTGCCGTGGCCGAAGTCGACAAGAGCGAGAAGATCACCATCAACGTTGGGCTCGTCGACCTCGGACAGATCGACCTGCTTGTCGACGAGGGTTTCTTCGCCAACCGCACGGACTTCATCCGCACGGCCATCCGGCGCCAGCTCGAGAGCCGGTCGGATGCCGTGGCGGACACGGTCGCCCGGCGGACTCTGACCCTCGGCATGCAGCATCTCACCCGGCGTGACCTCGAGCAGCTCCGCGACGCTGGCCGCACGATCGAGCTGCGTGTCCTGGGGCTCGCGACGATCGCCGACGACGTCGACGCCGAGCTCGCGCTTGCGACGATCACGTCGGTGGAGGTTCTGGGGGCGTTCCGCGCCTCGCGGGCCGTCAAGGCCGCGCTCGCCCTGCGCACCACCTGACCCGGTGCCGCGCCCCAGCGGGCGCCCGCTGCGTCATCCACGGCACCCCGGTCGATGGCGGGTGCCGCACCCCAGCACGGGAGGATTCGTCATGGACCACGACAAGAGCGCCAGCATGGCCGCAGCGCTGCGGCTCACCCGCGAGGGACGGCTGACGGAAGCGGTCGCCGTCCTCAAGCGCACCCTTGGTACCCCGCAGGCCGGTGCCACACAGGCCGCCCCGCCCACTGCGCCCGCCCCGTCCGGTCTGCTGGGCCGCCTGCGCCGGGCCCTACCGCGCGACGTGCCCGGCGTGCGGCCGCGCGGCCCGCGCTCCGGAGACGCCGCCCCGGCCGCCGCGCCCGGCGGGCGGATCCTGCAGCTGAGCCACACCGAGGCGGCAGGCACCCGCCGCTTTGACCTCTACGTCCCCGCTGGCCGGACCGGCAAGCGGCGCCCGCTCGTGGTCATGCTGCACGGCGGCTCCCAGGATGCCGCGGACTTCGCGGCCGGCACCCGGATGAACGAGCTCGCCGAGCGGCACGGCCTGCTCGTGGCCTACCCCCAGCAGTCGACCGCGGCCAACCGTGGCGGCTACTGGAACTGGTTCTCCGCCGCCGACCAGCGCGCCGGAAGGGGTGAGCCATCCATTCTGGCCGGGATCACGCGGCGGGTCGTCGCCGAACACGGCGCCGACCCGGACCGGGTGTATGTCGCCGGTCTGTCGGCGGGCGGCGCGATGGCCGCGGTGATGGCCGCGACCCACCCGGACCTTTACGCCGCCGTCGGGGTTCACTCGGGTATCGCCTACGGCGCCGCTCACGACGTGGGATCCGCGTTCGCCGCGATGCGCACCGGGGGCGCACACGCTCCGGGCGGCGACCTGCCGCTGATCGTCTTTCACGGCGACAGCGACACCCTCGTGGCCCCGGTCAACGCCGAGCGCCTCGTCGCTGCCCGCCTCGCCGCCGCGGGCACGGGGGCCCGCTGCACGCCGACGACGATCCGCCTCAACGAGGGCGACAGCCGGCCCTGTACGCGGACGGTGGTCCGGGACGCCGGCGACGCGGTCGTCGCGGAGTCCTGGATTGTCCACGGAGCCGGGCACGCGTGGTCCGGCGGCGACTCGGCCGGGTCCTACACTGACCCGGAAGGCCCCGACGCGTCCGCGGAGATGGTGCGCTTCTTCCTCGAGCACCCGCGGCGCAGGCGCTAGGCGGCTTACCCTGCATCCATGATGGAATCCGTTGACGTCGCAGTGGTCGGCGCAGGCCACGCGGGGCTCTCCCTGAGCCACGATCTCTCGCACGCAAGGGTCGAGCACGTCATCCTCGAGCGTGGCAGGGTGGGCGAGATGTGGCGTGGGCGGTGGGACAGTTTCTGCCTGGTCACTCCCAACTGGACCGTGCAACTGCCCGGCGGGCAGTACCACGGGGATGATCCGGATGGGTTCATGCCCCGAGCCGACGTCGTGGGCCATCTCGTTGACTACGCGCGCAGCTTCCAGGCGCCGGTCCGCGAGGGTGTCAACGTTGTCGCGCTTTGCGCGAGCGACGATGGCGGCTTCCTCCTGCGCACCTCTTCGGGCGATATCCGCGCCCGGCAGGTCGTGCTTGCCTCAGGCGCGTACCAGAAGCCGCATCGGCCGCCAGGAGCTGCCCGGCTTCCGGCGTCGCTCCATGTCATTGACGCCGAGGACTACACCAAGGCCGAGGCGCTGCCGCCAGGGAAGGTGCTGGTCGTGGGTAGCGGGCAGACCGGCTGCCAGCTGGCCGAGGAGTTCATCGAGTCGGGGCGAGACGTCTACCTCGCGTGTGGTCGCGCTCCCTGGATTCCGCGACGGCTCGAGGGCCGGGACGCCGTTGCGTGGCTCTGCGAGACACGGTTCTTGGAGGCCACTCTGGCCGATCTTCCCAGCCCACGAGCGCGGCTGGCGGCCAACGTGCAGGCCAGTGGCCGTCACGGAGGTCACGACCTGCACTACCGAACACTTCAGGCTTCGGGCGTTCACCTGCTGGGCCACTTTCTAGGGATTGAAGACGGCCGAGCTCATTTCGCTCTTGACCTCACCGAGTCCGTGGCTTTTGGCGACGCCCGCTACGCCGACCTCTGCGGGGTTATCCGAAAGGGCTGTGCCGAGCGAGGCGTGGCGGCGCCCGCGATGCCACCACCGCCACCATTTGCAGCCAACCCTCCGGAGCATCTGGAGCTCAGCGGCTTTGGCGCCGTTATCTTCACGTCCGGATTCC
>JBOHFU010000027.1:0-16476 GCA_050699675.1 Pseudonocardiaceae bacterium | reverse complement strand
CAAGGCAGGACTGGTGTAACTTACTTCTTCATCAAGGACCCGAGCGGAATTCTGGTCGAGTTCCTAGAAGATAAGCGCGGACTCTAGTCACCGGATACGATCTGAGACGCCACTGTGAGAACAGTCGGTGCTGTCACCTCGACGTGTAGCACCCCCTTCGTGCTGATGTCGTGGCGGTGCACTCATCCTACGACCCTACGATTTTTTTGCGCATGGTCTGCTGGATCGACCATCAGTCTGGCGGGTACGCGAGCCGCAGGCGGCGGAGGCCGTCCCGGGAGACCGAGACGACATACGGCCCAGTGGCGCGACACGCCATCCGGACGATCCCTCGCTCCGCAGCCAGGAAAAGACCGGCCATTTCCGGGCCGGTGACGCCCGCGTGAGCAAGCGCGAACACCCGGGCATCGTTGAAGTACACCGCCATGGCCTCGGCCGGCCCTCGGGCGATGGCCCGGTCTTTGCACAGCAGCACCTCGCCCCGGCGTGCGGCCTCGCCGATCCACTCGGCATCCTCGACGCACTGGCTGAGTTCCGCGCCGTACCGCTCGTCCATCGTGGTGAGCTGCCAACCTTGAGCCCGCAGGGCATTAGGCACCACGACGGAGCCGAGACCACGATCGAGGAAGAACCACAGATCGCTGAGGTCTGCGGTTCTCATCGTCACTCCGCCGAGGCAGCAAGTGAAGCGATCTCCTGTAGGTCCAGCCGGTAGTCGTGGGCGACGTTCTCAGCGGGCTCACCAGCAGCTAGTCGCGACACGATGTCAGCAACCCGGATGCCACGACGCGCGACGGTCGGTGTTCCCGAGTTGATTCGCGGGTCGACGATCACGTCGATCATCTGGTATTGGGGGAGCCGGATCTGCTCGACGTATCCCTCCTTGTAGGAAACTGTGCGCAGGTAGTCGCGCACCACGGGAACGAAGACGCGCTGCTGGCTTCTCACCATCACCAGGTCCTCGACCGCGCTGGCGGCGTCAGGTTCTTCGGAGGAGGATTGTCGGCTGAAGTCATACAGAATTTCGGCGCCGTCGGTCTTCAACCGTTCGCTGGCGAGGGCGGCAGGGAGCCCGATATTCTCGTCGAGCCAATGGATGGCTGGACGGATTCGCTGCATTGGAACTCCAGCCGCCCTGAACGCGGCGAGAACATAGGCCTCGGCGAGGCCGAGGAATGGCAGCGACGGGGCGCGGGAGCTGCCGACGCGAGTCGTCGTGATCAGGGGGAATGCCTCGACCACGCCGCTTAGCGTTTTATAGGAGTAACCCTGCACCCAGTTTCGAAGGGTCGCCGGAGGAACAGCCACGATGCGAGCGGCCTGCGGTGGCGTGTACAACGGCAGCCGGTACACGTCACGCTCGATGGTGCTGCTGGTCATCGGCGTCTCCCTGGTCTAGGAAGACCGTAGCCGCTCGGACCGACTTCCCGTTGCGGCTCGCCGGATCTCGACGCGTGCGCCTGCTCGGCGCAGGGTCTGGCGGGAATGATCCGCTGGTGTCCTGGCGGTCCGCTCCTGGCGCAGTCGCCCGGTACTACGCTGCGGGTGATGTTCCTGATCGAGGGGGTACGGTGCCCGTGACCACTGTTGACCGCTGGACCGGTCGTGAAGCAAAGCTGCTCCGGCAGGCGCTTCGGCTCAGTATCCGTGATTTCGCCGCGCACCTCGGGGTGGGTGCGCGAACGGTTAACAAGTGGGAAGCACGGCAGGCGGACATCACTCCGCTGCCTTACATGCAAGAAGTGCTGGACACTGCCCTTGCCCGAGCCTCCGACGAGGCGAAATCCCGATTCGCTGCCACGACGCGCGCTGACGTGCCTGAGGGCGAGACCGCACAGCTGGCTGGACCGCTTGTCCGAGGTGCGATGTTGCCGGTCGTGGCCAACGGCCGCCTGGTGTTCATGCCGCTCGACGATGGCGCGTTAGCTTGCTCTGCGCACGTGTTCACCAACAAGGTCCTCGGTGCTCTCGGCGCTGCGGCGGAGCTACCGCTGGCCGGCTACGCCAGTATTGAGTCGCTGGAGCGATTGGTATCCGCGGCTCGGCAGCCCTCGCGTGTCGACCTTGTCGTTGTTGAGCACCTCGAGCTGGTGACCCAGACGCACCGGGACCTCTACTACGACCTCAGCTCGGCCGAGTTGGTTGCTGCCGTGACCGGGCACCTTCAGGTCACCACCCTGCTGCTCGGAGGTACGCAACCGTTGGCGCTTCGCCGCCGGCTAGCCGCAATCGCTGGCGAGACCGCAGGACACGCCGCGTGGCTGTGCCACGATCTCGGCGACCGGCACGGTACCGAGCGCTACTACGCGGTCGCGGAAACCGCCACCCGGGAGGCTAGGGACGCAGCGCTGGGTGCCTATGTTCGTGGTTTCCGGAGCCTGGTGGTGGGCAGCGAGGGGCAGGCGCGAGAGGCTCTGGGGTTTGCCCGGAGTGCCGTCGAGATGGCGCTGCGTAGCACGACGGCGACGACCAGGGCGTGGCTGGCCAGCCTGGAGGCACAGGCGCTGGCCTGCGTGGGTGATCGGAAGGCGTGCTTGGGCGCGCTTCGCCGAGCCGGCACCGCTTTGGGGCAGGCCCGGCGGGAGGAGGATCCGGCCTGGATGTACGAGTTCGATCACTCTCGCTTGTTGGCGGTCTCCGGCGCCTGCTACGGGCAACTGGGGAAGACCGCCGCTGCGGAGCGGACCTTGGACGAGGCTCTGGAAGCGCTTGGCCCGAAGCGCACCCGGCGTCGCGCTGAGGTACTGGTCGACCTGGCCAGGGTGCGTACCCAGCAGCACGATGCCGACGAGGCCGCCGGTTTGGCTGGCGAGGCCCTGGAGATTGCAGTCGAGACTGGCTCCCCGGCTGGGATCCAGCGCGTCCGGCGTTTCCGCCTTGAACTCGCCCGGTGGAGCGGCACCCGAGCGGTCAGGGCGCTGGACGAACGGCTCACCGATGCCCGCTGACGACAGGCGGGAGTTGGTTCCCTACGGCTGGTGGCCGTCCTCGATAGGTGCCGACGTGGTCGCGGCGCGGTCAACGAGCTATGACGCCGTGCACACCACCGGAGACACCGTCGCCTGGCTGGAGACCCGTCCCGCCGATGGCTGCACCGTGGTCGCGACGTGGACACCAGGCCAGGGCACCAAGGACGCCACACCGGACGGCTTCGACGTCGGCACGAGCATCCATGCCTACGGCGGGGGCGCCTACACCTACACACCAGCAGGACTGGTCGTCGTGAATGCCCAGGACCAGCGCCTGCACCTGATCGACCGCGACGGGGCGGTACGCCCGATCACGCCACCCAGCGACGACCGGTACGGCGACCTACGACCCCTGGATGCCACGACGCTGATCTGTGTCCGGGAGCGGCCCGGCGGGCCCGACGATCTCGTCGTCCTGCCCCTCGACGGCTCCACACCACCGCGTCCGGTGCACGAAGGGCATGACTTCTACGCCTTCCCCCGGACCAGCCGCGACAGGCGGCAGCTGGCCTGGGTCACCTGGGACAACCCGAACCTGCCCTGGGACGGCAGCGACCTCTGGGTCGCTGACCTGCTCGGTGCTGGCTTGGATGCCCACCTCGGACCAGCCCGGCACGTCGCCGGCGGCCCAGCAGAGTCCGTCACCCAGCCCGAATGGGGACCGGACGGCGCGCTGAACTTCATCTCCGACCGCAGCGGCTGGTGGAACCTGCACTGTGAGCGGGATCAACGGGTGGAGCCGCTGCTACCCATGCAAGCCGAGTTCGCCGACGCTGCCTGGGAGCTCGACTACTCCACGTACACGTTCCTGTCCGACGGGCGCATTGCCTGCCGCTACCGCTGGCAGGGGCTCGATCACCTCGGGTTCCTGGACCCCGCTACGGGATACCTGGAGCCCGTGGCGGCGCCCTTCACGTCGATCAAGCCCTACCTGCGCGCCACCCGGGACCGGCTCGCATTCATCGCCGCCAGCCCCACCACCACTCCCGCCGTGGTCACGCTGTGCTTGTCCGACCGCTGCCTGTCCGACCGTTGTGTCGGGGTCCTCGCCAGCGACGACCCCGGCCTGCATGCCGGCGACATCTCCGGGCCCGAGCTTCTCCGGGTTCCGGCCGTTGACGGCTGTACCGTGCACGCTGCCTACTACCCGCCCACCAACCACGCTGTCACCGGGCCTGTCCAGCAGCGCCCTCCGCTGATTGTGCAACCCCATTCCGGACCGACCAGCCACACACCGCTGCGCCTCGAGTTGCGCACCCAGTTCTTCACCAGCCGAGGCTTCGCCGTTGCCGCCGTGGACTACCGGGGCAGCACCGGTTACGGCCGCGCCTACCGCACTGCGCTCGATGGCCAGTGGGGCGTCCTCGACGTGCAGGACTGTGTCGACGTCGCCGCCTTCCTTGCCGAGCGCGGCACCATCGACGCCAACCGCACCATCATCAGCGGCGCCAGCGCCGGCGGGTTCACCGCGCTGCGAGCGCTCACCGCCGCCACCAACCGGTTCGTCGGCGGCGTAAGTTGGTATGGCATCACCGACCTCGTCACGTTCCGCGCCCACGTCCCCCGATTCCAACGCCACCACACCGATCACCTCGTCGGCCCCTGGCCCGACGCGGCCCCGCTCTACCGAGAGCGCTCACCAGTCCACAACGCCGCTCAGATCACCCAACCCGTCCTGGTCATCTACGGTCTCGACGATGACATCGTGCCGCCCGAGCAGGCTGAAGCGATCATCCAGGCACTGCGCCAGCGCGGTGTCCCCGTCACCCAGCTTGCTTTCCCCGACGAGGGCCACGGACTGCGCCGCCCCGACAGCGTTAACCGTGCGATCGAGGCCGAACTCACCTTCTACCGGACTCTCCTAGCTAGTAGCCAGTGAGCTCGACACACTCCTTGACGAACTGGTGACTACCGCTCGAACTCCGTGTTCCACCTCCCCGCCGCCCCGTCTGTGACGGCTGGCGTTGGCGGTGCGCTCGTGGCGTACTTGTCCGGTAGCCGGGATTGCCGAGCCCACTCCAGGTAGGCAGTCTCGACCGACTGGGCGGTCGCGATCAGATCGGGGATCTGGTCTTCGGCCGCCGCAGGCGGCGCACCAGTCGCGGATGTTGCGCTCGGTGGGCCCCTGGGCGCCGTTCTCGATACGGCTGACGCGGGTGAAGTGCTGACCGGTGGCATCGGCCAGAGCCTGGCCGGTCAGCTCCGCGGACTTGCGCAGCTGACGGAGACGGGCGCCGAGTTCCTTGCGCGCTCGGGCGACGGAGCTACGCGGGTCGGTATTCACCAAACGGCGTAGCGAGGTCCCAGATGGTCTCAAACGCCTCCCGGCAGGTTCGCACCGTCTGCGGGTTCTCGGTGATCTGGAATGAGGCGTTGGTGCCGTTGCCGGCGTAGTGCAGGAACAGTACAAGCTCGTCGTCGAAGACGTAGAAATCCCCGCTTCCGGGCAAAGCGACGGTGGCCAGGTGGGGGCGGGGGAGATAGCGGATGTCCTCGCCTGCGTCGATGAACATCGTGGCGTGGCTTCGCGTCCACCGTTGGTAGTCGCTCAGTGGCTCGGACACGACCCGGGTGCGGCGGCAGGTTCGGCCGGCGGCGCGGTGGCCGCGGAGCATCTCCAGCCACCAGCCCAGCCACGCAAAATCGTCGGGCTCGCCGCGACGCCACTTGGCCATGTGCGGCAGCTCGACCTCGGTGCCGTACGCGTCTCGGGTTTCCAGGTGCACGAACGACTTCTTGATGCCCCTGCACAGCTCGTTGAGCTCGTCGTAGCTGGCCGGACGCATCACTGCTGCTGTTGGAAGAACGGGATCAGCCGATCGGGGATCTCCACGCATGCCTCGCCTTCCGGGATGTCCATTGCCGCTAGCGCGTCCGGGTCGGTGACCACCCAGCCTTGCACCACCCACGATCGGCGGTCGGTGCGGTAGAGCGTCGGCGAGCCGCTGGGCTCCGAACCGGGATCTTTGGCAACGAAGGTACGTTCCACACCCGCATCCATTAGTAGGACTTTGCGGCAACTTGCCGTTCGAGGTTCCGCACAGTCGCCGCCTCACTCATCTTCACCGCCGCCAGCAGAGTGGTGATCAGGTCCTCGGGCATTACGCCACATCCGAGTCCCGACGACTGCACGGCCGCGGCGAGCGCACGCTTTTCAGCGTCGCCCAGCCACGTCCGGAACTCGCCGTGCGCGAGCACCTCACGTGCCGCATACCCATCCCCGGACATCACCACCTCACTCGCCAGGCGGGTGGCGGCCTGCGCGGTGGCGGGTTGCTCGACACTCCCGGCGAGGCGGATCATGGTCAAGCCCAGGCGGACACGAAACACCAGGAGCGGAGGCTCGGGTTCGAGTGCGAGGTAGTGCTCCACCATGGCGGTCACGGCAGAGTCGGTGGGACGGAGGCCGGATCCACCGTGACAGAGCACAGTCAGGCAGGCCGCGACGGCGTGCTCCCAGGGCTCCGATGCCGTGCCGTCGTCGAGAACCGACAGAGCGGAATGGCGGCATGGCCGAGGCTGCCCTGCCGTTGACCTTGGCGGTCCTCGAAGTAGATCCGACCAACCCCACCGCCATGAAGTTGCTCATCTGGAACCATCTGATGGTCGGTGATTATCCCTCGGCTCTGGAGGTGGCTCGTCTTTACCTGCCCACCTATCCGCAAGACGCTAATACACGTTGGGCGGTCGCATTGGCGCACCTCGGCTCTGGCGATGTCCACGCAGCCATCTATGCCGCCAGAGATGCTGTTGCTGCGGACCCTGATGACGTCACGGCGTGGAACCTGCTCGGCTATCTGAACCGTCTGAGTGGTGACGATGCCGCGGCGCATAATGCCTGGTCGACGGGAATCGAGCACGTCGCTGCCCGCGCGGGGCGAGGGAAACGGCGCAACCTGCGCGTGCAATCCTGGCTGGCGAACATCGAGGCGTGTGTGGACCACGCCGAACGAGCCCGCGCGGCGATTGTACGGTTGACCGAGGCCGAGCCACACAACGGGTACATCAAGTACCGGCTCACCCACGTTCTAGCGGAGCTGGGCGACGCTGAGGCGGCCATCCGAATGTTGCGCGAGGCGATACAGGATGGCTTCCTCTCGGTGCAGTTGCTGCGGCAGGAGGAGAGGCTGGGTCTCTCTTGCCTAATTGACCTGGCGGAGTACCGCCAAGTGAGGATCGTTCTCCAACAGAACGTCGATCGAGCGAAGAACAAGTATGCCTGCCTCTCCTGAAGGGACAGACTGAGGCGCCTCCATATCTCGACAACTGCAATGCAGAGGATAATGACGAATGGAGACCTGGTAGATGAATCTCGCCAAGAGCGATCGGGGTTGGATGTCTGGTGTCGTCGGCGATGATGTCGTCACGATCGGCGATCCCCGGCTCAAGGCCGAGACCCAGGCTATCGGTGACGTCCAGGCGGTCGCGGATCTTCTGGCACGCATGGTGGATCGACTGTGCGAGTTGAACGGTGCCGGGCTGGCCGCTCCGCAGCTCGGTGTGTCGGTGAAGGTGGTCGTGGTCGAGGTGCGGAAGACGGATGTGTTCCCCGACCGTCCGGTATCCCCACTACTGCGGATGATAAACCCGGTGATTGTGGAACAATCTGGCACTACGGAGACCGACTGGGAAGGCTGCTTCAGCGTCCCCGGACTCATGGGTCTCGTGCCACGAGCCGAGGCAATCACCGTCGAGTACACCTCAGCGGATGGTAAGGATATTACGGAGTACTACTCCGGCTATGTGGCCAGGGTAATTCAACACGAGATCGACCACCTGGACGGCGTCGAGTTCGTTGACCGGATGAAGTCGATGCAGAGCCTGACGACGGTAACAAACTACTTAGAGTTTCATCGATAATTACTATGGCGATGCGTTTGGTCCATGGCGTGCGCTTATGCCGCAAGGGGACGGTGATGGTCCCGCCCTGGGCGAGTTGGTTGGTCCAGGCCGGGGGTGTCCCACGCTCGACCGTAACGATGCTCCGGTCGTAGGGGGCGTGCTCCGGCACGCCCCTCGGCGTCCGCCAGTACGACGTTCACGCGCGGGTAGCCCGCCTCGGTCAGGCGCGGCGGGCACGCTCAATCACCTCCAGGTCGATGTCGACTGTGGTGCTGTCCACTTGGGGCAGCCCGCGGAAGTGGTGGTTACGTCGACCTGGTCTGCGCGACGACGGGCAGCCGGCACGCTGGAATGCGGTGGCTCATCGACCGCCCCGTACTCGCGGGTCTCGCGACCATTCGTGACCGCGAAGTGCTCCGCTAGGCCCTCCGCCTGGCCGACGGGCCGGCACTGCACAGCATCCCGAGCGGCCCGGTGATCGCCGCTGCCTGGCTTACCCGGTCCGAGGCAGCGACCCGCTACGCAGCCTGCCTCACGCCCGATGCCACCCACGTGACGCTGGCCTCGGTGTTGGTGTCGCTGCTGCATCTGCCGCTGCGCGCCGCGTGGTATGGCGCAGCGTGTCAGGCTGAACAGCATCACGCCGGCCGGTGAGCCGTGCGCACAAAGGTCCGACTCCGCTGCTGGGCCGATTGGCACCACGCCGAGTAGGCGTTGGCGCTCGGCCGGATCGTCACTCAGCGGGAGATCGACGTGAAAATATCGCGACGGTGTTGCGAAATTTTCGCCAGCGTGTCGGTGTGTATCCCCGATGGGTTCGCCCCGGATCGAACGAGCGCTGCTCGACACGCCGGCTGTGTTCGTTGCCGGGCCCCGGCAGTCTGGCAAGAGCACGCTGGCCCGGCTCATCCGGCAGGACGGCTACGTGACGCTGGATCGGGCGACTGTGCGCGCCGGAGCCGGCGTGGACCCTGACGGTTCGTCGTCGGCCTGCCGGTTCCCGTGGGGCCTGCTCCGTGCTGTATTCCTGGTCGTCGATGTGCCGGCCTGGACCACGAGCCTCACAACACGGATCGTTCGGGCACCGAAGCTATTCCTGATCGACAGCGGGCTGACTGCGCACCTCCTGGGTATTGGACCTGAGCGTTTGGCGACCGAGCCACACCTCGCAGGTGGGCTACTCGAGGCGTTCGTGGCGATGGAGCTCCGCAAGCAGATCAGCTGGAGCCAGATTCGGCCTGGCCTAGCCACTTCAGAACCAGGAACGGCGACAAGGTTGACTTGGTGATGGAGGCGCGCGACGGCACCGTGGTCGGAGTCGAGGTCACGTCGTCGGCCACGGTCCGCAGCGGCGACTTCGCGGGCATGCGCGTGCTTGAAGAGATCGCCGGTCACCGCTTCCGGCGGGGAGTCGTGTTGTACACCGGGACCGACGTCGTGTCGTTCGGGCCCAAGTTAGTCGCCGCACCCGTGTCGCTGCTCTGGTCGTGACGGCTCGGTCTACCGCGACGACGAGTTGGCTCGCGGCGCTCGGGGTCCGTCGCGCCGGGCGAGCAGCTTGTGGCCGGACGCCCGGAACGCCACGCCGAGACTGCAGGCCACGCCGGGCGCGACATGATGGCAGCGACACCGGAGAGAGGGGTCAAGCATGAAGCTCCCTGTCACGCGCATCCAGGCGCGGAACTTCCGCTCCCTGGCTCGGGTTGACTTGCGTCTAGGCCCGCTGAACGTTCTCATCGGGCCGAACGGCTCCGGCAAGACCAACGTGCTCAACGTGCTGCGCTTCCTGGCCACCACAGTGCGCTTCGACCTGGCGGCAGCGCTACACGAGTGGAACGGTTTCGACCACATCCAGCGCCAATCTGCCAGGCCCGGGGCCGTCGAGCTCATCATCGAGGGTCTCGTCACCGCGAATTCCAGCGAGAACGCACCCGACCGGTACCGGTTGCGGCTGGCAAGGCATGGCAAGTCGATCTCACGCCAGGAGGAGTTCACCTTCAAGCGTAAGGGTGGCCGTGGCCGGCGCATCACGGTCAGCGGCGATCGGGTGACCATCTACGAAGATGAGCAGGAGACCTTCTCCCGCAGCCTGGCGAGCAGCCAGACAACAGGACTCGCGACCCTCCCGAAGTTGTCCGACAGCGAGGGTGGGTTAGGGATCCGGAGCTTCACAGAATTCCTGTCCCGGATACTGGTGTTCGAGCCCGACGTCTCAGCGGCGCGTCAGCCTGCCCGCGAATACGGAGCGACGATCGTCCAGGACGCCAGCAACCTAGCTGATGCGCTGAACCGCATCAGGATGCGTGACCCGGATTCGTGGGAGCTGCTCACGCAGGAGCTTGCGCGTTGCCTCCCCGGGTTGCAGAGCATGCGCCTCGTGCCGGTCGGTGGAGCTGCGAAAGCTGTGTCCGTACAGCTCCGTGAGCGCGGTGTGGCCGCACCGATCGACCTTGCCGACGCCTCCTACGGCACCGTGCGGTTGCTCGCACTGCTTGCAGCCCTGCATGAACCGGATCCGCCTCCGTTCATGGCGATCGAAGAAATCGACCACGGCCTACACCCCTACGCGATGGATGTTCTGCTCGACCGGTTGCGCGCCGCCAGCCGGCGGACCCAGATCCTGGCGGCGACACACTCCCCCACGCTGGTAAATAG
Source organism: Pseudonocardiaceae bacterium (assembly GCA_050699675.1). GTDB lineage: Bacteria > Actinomycetota > Actinomycetes > Mycobacteriales > Pseudonocardiaceae. The sequence continues at coordinate 6,010 of JBOHFU010000027.1, read as the reverse complement.
GCTACGTCCGGACGAGATCATCGTCTGCGACCGCGACCCGGAGACCGGCGCCTCCCTCATTCCCGCCGCTTCGGCCGACGAGATCGCAAGCGCCGTGCAGGCCTCCGACTGGGGTCCGGGGGAGTTGTGGTTCTCGGGCGTCATCCGCGGCGTCCCGGCATGACGAGCAGCTTCCGTCCGAACAAGAAGGGAGCGGTACTCGTATTCGGCGAGAGCGTGAACGACTCGCAGAGCATCCTGCACCTGCTGATCGGCGCGAACGTGTCGCTCGCCGGTCGGGTCCGGTCCGTCCGCCGCCCGGTCTCGCTGACCCGTGACGCGAAGCCGAATACCGTTCGCGACTGGGTTAACGAGCTGCGACGGACAGTACGGGCCTTCGAGGCCGTCAACGGCCGCGTCGCCGCGGTCGTCGTGCACCGCGACGCTGACGGCCACGACCCCAACGGTGCGGTCGCTGCGGATCTCGCCCGGCAGCTCACAGCGCTTGACGGGCACCCCGTGGTACCTGTTCAGGCCATCGAAGCGTGGTGGTTTCTGTTCCCTGACGCGGTCGAGGCCGTCCGTCCTCGCACCTGGAAGGGCAAGCTGCCGCGTCAACCTCGGAACGTCGAGCTCATTAATCGTCCGAAGAAGGCGCTCCAGCAGGCGACACAGGGCAGGGGTACGCCGGAGTACGCGGAGTCCGACTCCCCAATTATCGCCGCCTACATCAGGGAGAAGTCGCTCATCCCGCTCTGTCCGTGCAGGTCGTACGACCGCATGGTGACGCTGGCGACTTCTATCGCCTGAGCCGCGCCTGCTCGTCCCGCACGTGGAGTACACGCCACTACGATCCGGCCTATGCGGCGTGCGGACCTGACGATCGTGGCGGTGCCATCTGCCAAGGCGGGAACGGTGAGCGGGTGAGCACGGCACTGCGTGACGTCATCGATATCCCGGAGCGCACCGGCGCCGAGGACTACGTGCTGCGGCTCACCGAGAGCGTCACCGCCGACCGGGTCGCCCAGACGTTGCGCGAATACGTTGTCACCCCGGATCTGCAGGCGGCGTTCGATCGAGCGCTCACCCTGATCAACCAGGCGATCAGCTCCGGGGAGAGCCGGGCGGCGTTCCTGTCCGGTTCGTTCGGCTCGGGTAAGAGCCATTTCATGGCGGTGCTGCATGCGCTGCTCGGGCACAATCCGCACGCGCGGGAGATCCCTGACCTGCATGAGGTCCTCGCCCGCCACGATCCCGTCCTGCGGGACCGGCGCGTCCTCCGGCTCGCCTACCACGTGCTTGGCAAGAACACCCTGGAAGAGGCGCTGCTCGGCGGGTACGTCGACCAGATCCGGGAGCTGCACCCGGACGCGCCGTTGCCGGCTGTGCACCAGAGCGAGCGGATCCTGGCCGACGGGGAGAGCCAGCGCGAGATGCACGGTGACGAGCGCTTCTTCGCCAGGCTCAATGGTGACGGAGCCGGGTCGGACGATCCATGGGCGAGACTGCTCGGCAGCGGGACCTGGACCCGCGAGACCTACGACGCCGCCCGCGCCGCGGCTCCCGGTTCCGCGCCGCGCCAGCACCTCGTCACAGTGCTCGCGCAACGTTTCTTCACCGCCTACACCGCCCAAGCCGGCTACGTCGACCTGGACACCGGACTGAAGGCGATCTCCACCCACGCCGAGGCGCTGGGGTACGACGCGGTGGTGCTGTTCATCGACGAACTGGTGCTGTGGCTCGCGTTCGGCGTGCAGGACCGTGAGTTCTTCCGCCGCGAGGCCCAGAAGCTCACCAAGCTCGTCGAGTCCTCCGCTGGCGCCCGCGCGGTTCCGCTGATCTCGCTGGTGGCCCGGCAGATGGACCTGCGGCGTTGGTTCGCCGACTCCGGCGCATCCGGTGCTGAGCAGGAGGCCCTCGACCGCGCCTTCCGCCACCAGCAGGGGCGGTTCTCCACCATCGAACTCGGCGATGACAACCTGCCCCGGGTGGCGCACCGGCGATTGCTGTGGCCACCCGACGAGCAGGCCGCGCAGGTGCTCACCGACGCGTTCGACCGGTTGGACCGCCGCCGCGACGTATGGGACGTCCTGCTCGACGGGATCAACACCGACGAGCGCCACCGGGGGGCCGACGAGCAGGCGTTCCGGTTGACCTACCCGTTCTCCCCGGCGCTGATCTCCACGCTGCGCTCGTTGGCCGGGGCCATGCAGCGCGAGCGCACCGCGCTGAAGGTCATGCAGCAGATGCTGGTCGACCGGCGCGAGTCGCTCACCGTGGACGACGTGGTCCCGGTAGGTGACGCGTTCGACTACCTCGTCACCGGTACCGAGCCGCTGGACGCGCAGACTGCCGCGCTGTTCCGCTCCGCCGCCGCGCTGTACCGGGAGAAGCTGCGCCCGCTGATCCTGCGCGCCCACGACGTCACCGAGCAGCAGTGCCGCGATGAGCCGGAGTCGGTGCCACGCGGCTTCCACACCGACGACCGGCTGGCCAAGACGCTGCTGCTGTCGGCTGTGGCACCGAAGGTGCCCGCGCTCAAGGAGATCACCGGATCGCGGCTGGCCTCGCTCAACCACGGCTCGGTGGTCTCGCCGCTGCCCGGCAACGAGGCCAGCATCGTGCTCGCCAAGGTCAAGGACTGGGCGAAGACCGTCCCTGAGATCCACATCGGCGGGGAGCAGCGCAACCCGCTGATCCGGGTGCAGCTCTCCGACGTCGACTACGAGTCGGTGGTGCAGCGTGCCCGGGGCGAGGACAACGAGGGTCGGCGCCGCGAGCTGATCAAGCAGATCGTGCGCGACGCCCTCGGCGTGAGCGAGGATCGTGCGGACGTCACCGGAGCGGTCACGCACAACGTGGTCTGGCGCGGCTCGCTCCGCGAAGTCGACCTCGTGTTCGGCAACGTCCGCGACCCGTCCTGGCTCTCCGACGACCACTTCCGAGCCCGGCCTGGCACCTGGCGCGTGGTCGTCGACCACCCCTTCGACGACCACGGCCACACGGCTGCGGAGGACCTTGCCCGGGTCGACCGGTTACTCATCACCCGCACGTCCACCACCGTGGTGTGGCTGCCCAGGTTCCTGTCCGAGGACCGACAGCGGGAGCTGAGCCGGCTGGTGGTCCTCGAATGGCTGCTCACCGGCCCCGGTGAGCGGTGGAACTCGCACGCTGACCACCTCTCCGAGCGGGACCGGATCGAGGCGCGGGCGATTCTCGAATCGCAGCGTGCGACGTTGCGAGAGCAGCTCGAACGCGTCGTGCAGGCCGCCTACGGCGCGGCCCGGCCGATGCCGGGCGATCTGCAGGAGGACCCGGCTCACGACCGGGTGCTGATCTCGCTGGACCGCGGCTTCAACCCCGCGGCGCCGGTGGGCGCCGACCTCTACGCCGCGTTCGGAAACCTCGTCGATCAGGCGTTCAGCAGCTCCTACCCCGCGCATCCCGTGTTCGAGCCGGTGGACGTGCCCGTGCGGCACCGGGATCTGGAGCTCGTCGCCTCCTATGTCGAGCGGGCGGTGACCGACCCCGATGGCTTCGCGCCGCTGCAGACCGCGGATCGCACAGCCGTGCGCCGCGTCGCAAACCCGCTGCGGGTGGGCACTGCCGCTGAGACACGCTTCCTGTTCGGCGACGACCGTTTCTCGTACTGGGGCTCGGAGTTCGAGCGGGCGATGTCCAAGGCTCACCTCGCCCCGACCGATCCAGTGCAGGTGAACGAAGTGCGGGAGTGGATGGAGGCGATGTACCCCGCGCATGGGCTGCGCCCCGAGGTCGCCGATCTCGTGGTCCTCGCCTGGGCGCTGCTGCGCCAGCGTGGCTGGTACCACCACGGCAGCCCGATCCCGGCGCCCAAGCCGGGCGCGCTGCGTCCGGAGATGGAGCTGCGTCCGGAGCCACTGCCGACAGCCGACGAGTGGGATATCGCGGTCCGCCGTGCTGGCGCCGTGTTCGGGGTGGTGGGCAACCCCCACCTCACACCAGTGGCGGTCGCCGAGCTCACCGTCCGGACGCGGCACGAGGCGTCGGCTCTGGCCGAGCCCGCAGCCCGGCTGGTCCGGGTACTGGACGACGCCTACCAGCGGCTGGGGCTCGACGCCGGCGGACGTCTTGACACCGCGCGAGCCGCGGCGGCGCTGGTCGAGCAGCTACGCCGGGGGACCGACCGGGTTGGGTTGGTGCAGACGGTGGCCCGTGCCGAGCTGCCTGCGTCGGATCAGGCCGTGGCGAGGTGCCTGCAGACCGCCACCTCCGTGGGCGCGGCGCTGCGGGACTACCGGTGGGACCGGCTGGCGCCGCTGCGGGATGCCGAGGGCACCAGCCGGCCGGGTGCCGGCGAGGCGTCGCGCCTGCTGGGCGGGCTGCGCTCGGCGCTGGCCGCCGAGGAGTTCACCAGCGATCTGGCGAAGGAGCTGCAGGCCGCTGAGAACGAGGCGTTCCAGTGGGTCGCACGGTACGGCGGCCAGCGTCCGGGGCCAGACCCCAGCCCTGATCCAGAGCCCGGCACCGATCCGGGTCGGGCACCCGGGGCTCGGGCCGACTCGGCGGGGGCCGGCTCGGCGCGCCGAGCCGCGGGCCAGAATCCGGCGCAGGTTCTCGCCGAGCTGGAGCGGTTCCTCGGCGAGCACCCGGGCAGCACCGTCGAGGTCACCTGGCGGGTGGTGCCATGACCCGTGCCATGACCCCAGGTGATCAGACACCGGCCCATCACGGCGTGCTCACGGCCACGCCACCCGTGGTGCGGGCGCTGCTGGACGAGGCGCGGCGCAAGCGGTACACGCACGGTGTCCTCGGGGTGCGGGCGCAGCCACGGTGGGACGGCCAGGACACCTTCACCCACGATGACGTCCCCGTGCGCGTGGTGCCCTGTGTCTCCGCGCTGGCCGTCCGCGAAGCGCTCCTCGACCGCGACCCGGCCGGCTGGCTCGTTCTCCTCACCGACCGGGACGACGCTGACTTGGGGGCGGGGGTCCTCGCCCACCTCGTTGGGCACCGGGTCCGAACACCCGATCCATGGCAGGCTGTCGCCACCCGGTTCGCGGCGTCCGGCATCGACGCGCGCCTGGTGTCTGGTTCGGCGCTGGGCTCCGCGTCGATACAGCGCGATCTCGCCACCGGCCTGCTTGCCGTCACGCCGCTCGAGGGTTGGCCCCCTGCACCCGGCGGGGTCCTCACCCGGGACCACGCGCTCGGCGCCGTCGCGCAGCATCACCTGCACTGTGGTGTCTCCGGGGGTGTCACCGGGGCCGAGATGGACGCGGTCGCCGTGTTGAGATGGAGTACGGAGCCGGGTTCGGCTGCGCGGCTCGCGGACCTGCGGGAGGCCGGCGGGGACACCCTTACCGACGAGTTGCTCGGCTGGCTCGCCACCCGCTGCGGTGCCGCGGCGGGCCCCGTCCTGGCGCTGTTGCGCGCCGGAAGACTGCCCGACCTGGTACCGCTCGGCGTCGTCGTCGGCGTGATCGTCGACGAAGGCGTCCGGCGTGCCGGTGACCTTGACCGCGTCAGCGCAGACGCGCGCATCCGCCTTGAGTCCCGGCTGGGCGGTGTGTCACCGGGCCGTCCGGAGCTGATCGGCTGGGGACGGGACGCAGCGACCGTAGCGGGCGAGCTGCTGCTGGACCCACAGACCCTCGGCGCGGGGGAGCTGGTGATCGCCCGGGCCGACGCCCTGCTCGTTGACCTGCGCGCGGAGGCACTGGCCGAGGCGTCTGAGTTACTCCGGTCTGGGCTGACCGAGCGGCTGGTCCGGCTGGCCACAGCACTGCGTTGCGGGCTCAACGCGGCGGTCCCGCATGATGTGGACGCATCCTGGGTGCAGCCCGAGGATGGTGCCGCTATCGAGGCGGCGTGGGACGCCGTCGCCGGGCATCGGCTCGGCGACCTGGACCATCGTGTGCCGGTGTTTCGCGCTGCGGTGCGGCTGGCCCGCTGGTTGGCGACCCCCGCTGCCAGCGCCAGTTCTCTGACTGGCCTGATCGGTCGGCACCGGGACGCCGATGCCTGGGTGGATTCGGCCATCAACCACGCG
>JBOHFU010000026.1:0-16532 GCA_050699675.1 Pseudonocardiaceae bacterium | reverse complement strand
GGTCTGATCGCGATCTCCGGGATCTTCTACCCGATCTCGGCCCTGCCGGACTGGCTGCATCCGATCGCCCAGGTGTTCCCGTTCTACTGGCTGGGGTTGGGCATGCGCTCGGCGTTGCTTCCCGACGCCGCAGCGGCGGTAGAGCTCTCCGGATCCTGGCAGCACCTGGAGACGGTCGGCGTGCTCGGTGCTTGGACGGTGGCCGGCCTCGTTCTCGCGCCTATAGTGCTGCGCCGGATGGCTCGCCGGGAGTCCGGAGCCAGTGTGGAGGCGGGCCGGCTCAAGGCGGCCCAAAGGATCGGCTGAGGGGGTCGGCGCAGCGATGAGTGAGATCGTCCACAACCGCATCGCCATGCTCCGTGCCGAGCGGGGGATCTCGCGGCGCCAGCTCGCCGAGGCACTCGGGGTCCACTACCAGACCGTCGGCTACCTGGAGCGGGGCGAGTACAGCCCCAGCTTGTACCTGGCGCTGCGGATCGCGGAGTACTTCGAAGTGCCAGTGGAGGTGATCTTCTCCACCACCCCGTTCCCGCGGATCGGGAGCGCCGAGCGTTCAGCATGACAACGGCAGGAGCTGTCCACGGTCGGCCGACCAGCTCGGGTGTCGAGTTCGGGGGACTGAGTGCGCTCAGGATCCGGCCAGATGACTTACGAGACACAACCCAGACCGCCGTCGGCACGCCCGAGGTGGACGATGCTCCTGGCGTACCGCCGCGCGGTGGTCGTCTTTCCGGTGGCCCTCGGTCCGACGATCAGGAGGCCGGGCAGGTCGACGAGGAGATCCGAGATCAGCCCGTCCACCATCGGTCGTCGGTCGCTGGCTGGCATCGGAACGCGTCGGGTCACCGATCGCTGTCGAGCCGCGCTGAGCGGCAAAAACCGGGTGCGGCGCACAACCTATGCCTGTGGCGAACCGATTCGCCGAAGATCGTCAACACCCGCTCCGATACGCCTGAGCGTTAGCCCGCTGAATGCCTCGTCTACGCCTTCGATGTTGGCGGGGGCGGCGGATCCGACGGGGGGGTGGTGTCGCCGCCTCCGGTATCGCCGCCCCCGGTATCGCCACCTCCGGTATCGCCACCTCCCGTATCGCCGCCTCCGGTACTGCCGCCCCCGGTGTCGCCGCCTCCGGTATCGCCACCTCCCGTATCGCCGCCTCCGGTATTGCCGCCCCCGGTATTGCCGCCTCCGGTGTCGCCGCCTCCGGTGTCGCCGCCCGTGGTGTCATCGCCCTTCGAAGCAGGCGGGTCCTCCTTGGCCGGCGGAACCGGGTCGGTAACGTGCCCACCCTGGGCGCCCGGCCTGACAGGTGCGGGCTGACCAGCGGTAGAGGTAGCCGCTCTCGGCGTGGAACCGGTGGTCTGGGCGACTTGGGTCGCTTTCTTCTCGTTGTCCGCGACCTTGGGGAACCCTGCGTCGTCCGTCACGGCGTGGCCACCGGAGTCGCCGGCCGCGACCGCGTTACCCGGTGGGGCGACACTGGCCGGTGCGGCGTTGCTCGCACCGCCGGTGGCAGAGCGGAGGCCATCCCCTGGCGCCGCGACGGCAAGCGCGATCAGGAGCACGCCCGAGAGCACTCCAGCCCCTACGACGTTGCGCACGCGTCCGGTCACAATCCTTCGTCGCCGCGACGCGTCATCCTCGGTGAACTCCTCGTCCTCGAGGGACCTGCGCTGAGTGGGAACCATCGGCGGCCGGTCGGGCGCGTGGTTGGGCAGGGGCTCACGGCTCATGAGGGACTCGGGGTCGACAGCTGGTGCTGCGATAACCACGGTGGTCGTGGGATCCGGTTGGGCCTGCGGAGCAATCGACAGGGCGGCGCCCAGCGCGATCGTGGTCTTGGGGTCGGCGTCCACCACGACCGGGCAGCCCAGCGCAGCGGACACCAGTTGGGCCACCAGCGGTATCCGGGAGGATCCACCGACCAGCAGCACCGCCCCGAGATCCCCGGCGCTCAGGTCGGCCGAGTGGATTGCCCGGGACAGGGAGTCGACGGTGTCCTCGAGGGCCGGACGGATCATCTCCTCGAACTCGCTGCGCACCAAACGGACGTGGGCACTGACCTCCGGTAGCAGCACAGGGATGGACACCTCGGTGTCCGAGGAAAGCGCTTCCTTTGCCTCGATGCACTCCCGGCGCAGCCGCGCCAGCCCGCTGAGCACACTGGGGTCCTCGACGTCGAGGGCATCCCACTGTGTTGGGTCCGACTGCACGTGGGTAAAGACGGCCTCGTCGAAGTCCGCGCCGCCGAGCTGCTCGAGACCGTCGGCCGAGCCCAGCAGGGCGAAGGAACCCGCGCCGGTCTTGCGAACCACAGCCGCATCGAAGGTACCGCCACCGAGGTCGTACACCGCGATCGTGGTACCCGCCTCGACTCGCTCCTGCGCGGCGTAACTGACCGCTGCGGCCTCGGGCTCTGCCAGGAAGGTCAGATCGTCCAGACCGACAGCACCCAGCGCGCGAGACAACAGGTCCTTCTTGTACGGACCCCACCCGGCCGGGTGGGTGATCGCGATCCGATCCGGGGCACCGCCTTCACGCTCGGTGACCCGATCAACAACCCAGCGGACCATCATCGCCGCCAAGTCGTGTGCGGCATAGGGCTGCCCACCCACAAGCAGCGGCGTGTCATCACCGATCCGGCGCTTGAACTCCCGGACCACGCGGTCGGGGTCGGTTAGTGTGCGCCGATCGGCGGCCTCACCGACGACCACGGAACCGTCCGCGCCCAGGAAGAGCACCGAGGGCACCGACGGCATGCGGCTACCCAGCGTCACCACTTCGGCCTTGTTCTGCTGGTGATCATCCGACCGCCAGATGGCTGCCGCCGTGAAGCTCGTCCCGACATCGACACCCAGCGCGTACCTCACCAGACCACGCCCCTTCGACCACGGCTAAGGTCCCCACCGAATGGTGGCGCCGTGGCTGCTTCATCGCTCCGCAGCAACTGACCGTTAACGCCAGGCGTGGGCCCGCGAAGTCTGCTCACGATCATTGGGCAACGTAACGCGACGTGACCCGGTACCGATGACGCGGTGGTAGTACCTACGAGAGCAGTCTCGCCGAAAGGCCAGGATGGTTCGTCCACAGTCCGCATCGCCCGATCTTGCGATCCCCGGCATGCCACCATCAGCTGCCTGGATCTTCCGCCAGATCGCCACAGCTCCTTCGGCTCCTCTCACTGCCGCGATAGTCGGTCCGGGAGGTACCGGAAAATCGGCGCTGCTCGACGCGCTGGCCCGCGAGTACCAGAAGGCTGGTACCGCCGTCGTGCGCCCCAGCTCCGCTGCCGGCCTGCGGCTCGACACGCTCGACCCGAACGGACCCGTTCTGGTCGACGATGCGCACCGGCTGGACCAAGCGGCGCTCGAGGGGCTGCGCACGTTCGCCGAGACAGAGACCGCCCGGCTGATCGTCGCCTACCGGCCGTGGCCCCAGTCTCGAGGGCTCTCGGCGCTCGGCGCAAGCCTGGCTCGCCGCCGATCACCAGTGGTCGTGGGACACCTGGCTCGCACGGCCGTGGGGGCCAGGATTGCGGGGCGGGTCGGATGCACTCCCCCTGACCCGCTGGTCGACCTGGTACTCGAGCAGACCGGCGGGCTGGCTTCGCTCGTCGACCTCGTCACCCAGGCACTCCAGGACACCGGCAGGTTCGACCCCCGGCGCCCGGAACAGTTCCGGCGCCCTGATCGGGTCAACGTCTCCGCGAGCTTGGCCGAACGGCTCCGCTACCAGCTGGAGGCACTCGATCCTGAGATCTACCAGCTGCTGCAGGCGATGGCCGTCGGCGCGGCTCTGGACGCCGAGGTACTGGGCCCGTTGCTCGACGTTGATCCGACCGCCCTGAGCGACACGGTGGAAGCGGCGCTGGCAACCGGTCTGATCACCGGCGGAGGAGAGCTGATCCCCTTCATCCGCAACATCGTGCTGCGCTTGATGCCGATGCTGCGAAGCCGGGAGATGCAGCGGCGGTTGGCCACCATCCAGCTCGACCGGGGTGGGTCCGTGCTCGCCGCTGGGCGGCAGCTGCTGGGCACCGGCGCAAGCGGCAGCCGGGTGGCTGCCGTCCTGGAGCGGGCCGCCGATGAGGCGCTGCGGCAGTCCCCCGCGCTGGCCGCCGAGCTTTACGCGGGAACCATCGACGCTGGGGCCTCGCCGAGGGCGCTGGCGGCCCGCCATGCCCAGGCGGTCGCACTTGCCGGCGATCTCGATCAGGCGCTGAGACTGGCCGACCAGGTCGTTTCGGATCCGTCCGCTCCGGATCGGGAGCGGGCGATCTCGGTGGTGGCCGCAGTCCTCGCACATCGCGGGCTACCGGCGCACAGTGCGCAGCTGTACTGCAGCCTGCCTGCCGATGCGGCGGGTGGTGCCGCGCTTGCGGTGCCCGCACTGATCGGAACCGGAGCGCTGACCCAAGCCCGTACGGTGCTCGACGCAGCGGATGCCGGCACCGGCCGGGGCGCCACCCTGATGGCCGGCGCGGAGATCCTGATGGCGCGCGGGATGCTCACCACCGTCACCGGGACATCCACCGGGGCGCTGTCGCAGCTGACCAGGGCTACCGTGCTGCTGGAGCCAGCGGGAGAGACCGTGCTGCTGCCCGACACGCCAGCGGCGCTGACCGCCGTGGTCGCGCTGCAATGCGGTGAGCTGACGGTCGCGGACGCCACGTTGCGGCGGGCCGTCGCCGCCAAGCTCGGCGGCCGTCCAGCGCATCCCCGGCACCTGCTGCTGCACGGCTGGATGGCGATGGTCCGCGGCAAGCTGGACGTCGCGCACCGCACGCTGGACCGGGCGGCTCGCCAGGGCAATCCACTCGAACCGCGCGACGAGGTGATCGCTGCTGCCCTGGCGGTGGGCCTGGCTCGTCGAGACGGTGACGCGGCCGCGCTGGGTTCGGCGTGGCGACGGGCTCGCGGCGCCCTCGTCCGGTACCCGATCGATCTCTACACGCTGCAGCCGCTGGGCGAGCTCGCCGTCGCCGCCGCCCGGTGCAGCGAGCTGGAGTCGGCCGCGCCGCACCTCAAGGAGGCCGAGAACCTGCTCGACAAGCTGGGCAACCCGGTGCTGTGGGCGGTGCCGCTGCATTGGTACGAGCTGCAGGCCGCCATCGTCGCCCAGCAACTCTCGGAAGCCCAACTCTCGGAAGCACAGCGGCACGCGGCCAGACTGACCGATGCCGCATCGAGCAGTCCCTACGCCGCCGTACTGGCGGCGGCGGCGAGTAGCTGGCTGCAGGTGCTGTGCGGTGAGATCGACCCGGAGGCGGTGCAGGCTGCGGCACGGCGGCTGCACGGCGTCGGCCTGGCGTGGGACGCTGCCCAGCTCGCCAGCCAGGCTGCGACGCGGACCACCGATCGCCGGGCGATGGCGACCTTGCTCACCTGCGCCCGTGCCCTGTACGGCAACCTGCCCAGCGGCCCGAACAGCCCCCCTGAGTCGGGAGAGGAGCTGGACGCGGCGCCTGCCCTCGCAGCTGCTAGCAGCGGGCCGGTGGAAGCTCGATCGATCCTGAGCGAGCGGGAGCTCGAGGTGGGCCAGCTCATCCTCACCGGCTTAACCCACAAGCAGATCGGGGAGCGGCTGTTCATCTCGGCCAAGACCGTTGAGCATCACATGGCTAGGATCCGTCAGCGGCTCGGCGTCGCCAGCCGCAAGGAGCTATTCGACCAGCTAAGGTCGCTGATCTAGACCTCGTGAATGGCGTTGAGTGCTCCTTTACTCCTCTTCTTTTTACGATGCTGAGGTCAAGCCATGGGTGTTGGAGGAGTACTTGCCAGGAATCGGGAGCATCGGGTTCTTTGTATTGGTGGCGCACGGTATGGTCGGTCTTGGCGGCGAGGATGTCGGCATCGATGAACCGGTAACCGTTGGGGCTGGCGATCACGCATACGTCCCACCCGTCGCCTTGCGCCAGTTGCACTAGCTTGCCGATGTCTCGGGCGGCGGGAGAACCAGTGACGATGGCGTAGAGAACCGGCTGGCCGTGGTCGTTCATGGTCCCTGTCTCATCAGGTACGGATGCCGCACCAAGCGGCGAAGTACCGGAGGCTGGCAGTGGATCGGGCATCCCGGGCAGCGAGGATGTGCACGGTCTCGTGGACTTGTGGGTGGTAGCGGGTGAGTTGGGGAGCGATCCGCCGGGCTTGCTGCAGCGACTCCAGCGCTCGGCGTCGGTCTCCGTGCAACAGCCAGGCTCGGGAGAGGTCGATCCAGTAGTGACCAACACGGGTGGGCGCGGTGCTCGGAGGGTGGAACTGGCCATTGTGATCGCCCCGGTGGTGACCACGACCGGGGACGTGGTGGTGCTGACCACGGGGCGGCAAGCGCTAAGGGCTGCGCGCTCGACGGCTCCATCGACGACTAACATTCAATCCCGAGATCCCGCTGCGGTGAGCCGTCCTCTGAGGGGCCGGTCAGGTGGCCATGGCGAGTATCAGGGCGAACCGGTCATCGGGATCGGTCCACCACGCGCGGACGGCGAATCCGGAGTCGCTCAGGTCGACCCCGAACACCTCCAGCCGGAATTTTCCCGATACCTCGGTGCACATCTCCTCGCCTTTGGCGAAGTGCGCCGTCATGCCCACGGCGGGCAACCGCACTGTCATCGGGCGGCAAGCCCGCAGCCGCATCTCGATCCACTCGTGGGCGGCATCCCATACCGCGACGTGGTTGAAGGCCGCGACATCGAAGTCGGCTCCGAGCTCGCGGTTGAGTACGTGCAGCACGTTGCGATTGAACTCGGCTGTCACCCCGGCGACGTCGTCGTAAGCGGGCACCATCACCGCTGGGTCGGTGACCAGCCCGGCACCGAGCAACAGCAGCTCACCGGGATTGAGCGCAGCATGCAGCGCGCTGAGAAACCTTGCCCGCTCGGCGGGCAGCAGGTTGCCGATCGTGCCGCCCAGGAAGGCCACCAGCCTGCGCCCGCCCTGACCGGCTGGCAGCAGCTCCAGATGCTGGGTGAAGTCGCCAACCACGCCGTGCACCGCGAGCCTCGGGTAATCCCGCGCCACCGCCGCCATGGCGCCGCGCAGCGCAGACTCCGACACGTCCAACGGCACGAAGCGCTGCAACGATCCGCTCGCGGTGAGCGCGTCGAGCAGCAACCGAGTCTTCTCCGAGGAGCCCGAACCGAGCTCCACGAGGGTGTCAACAGGCGCCCACCCGGCGATCTCGTCGGCGCTGCGTCGCAGTAGCTCGCGCTCGGTGCGGGTCGGGTAGTACTCGGGCAGCGCGGTGATCTGCTCGAACAGCTCGCTGCCACGGGCATCGTAGAACCATTTGGGCGGCAGCCACTTGGGATCGGCGGACAGCCCGACCCGTACGTCATGATGCAGCGCATCGGCGGCATCGGAGTCGGACAGGTGGATCTCGAGCACGGGTGCGGTCATGGCTCCTCAGCAGTGGTCGCAGGGATCGGCGCAACGTCCACGGTGGACGGTGTCGCGGTGAGCAGGTGGCCGTCGGGGACCGGCTCCCAGGCGGCGGACTGGTCGGTGGGCTCGGAGCAGACCAGCACGGCGCCGTCGCCGGCACGCACCGCCAGTGCGTGGCCCACCGTGGTCGCGGCGAGCACAGTGCCGTCGGTGACAAGCAGGTTCAGCCGCGAGTCCGGGGACGTTGCGAGCACCTCGGCGACTACCGTGCTCAGCGCGCGGCCGGGCGGCTCACCGGCCGCCAGGCGGTACCGGACCAGCGCCCACAACAGCGCGGAGTCGGTGGGTGCTTCGAGGGTGAGCAGGTCAGTCACCGGCAGTCGCGCGGCCAGCATCGCCACGCTGTGCGGCCAACCGATGATCCTCCCGTTGTGGCTGAACAGCCAGCGGTCGGTGCCGAACGGGGCGCACGCGGTGTCGATCACCGGCATCCCGGCCGTGGCCGAACGCACGGCAGCGAGCACTGCGCTGCTGCGCACCTCGCGAGCCAGCGCGGCGAACGACGGGTCGGTCCACATCGGAACTGCCCGCCGGTACCGGATCGGCGTGGTTGCACCGTCGGTGTACCAGCCTGCACCGAACCCGTCGACGTTGAGCGTCCCGCTGCCTCGCATGTCCGCCGGCGCGTAGCTCTGCCGCAGCAGCGAGTGCGGCGGATTTAGCAGCAGCGTCGCGAGGTCGCGCGGCGGCCCGAGGTAGGCCAGGTGTCGGCACACGGTCAGGTCAGGTCCGCCGGGTGAGCGTCCCGGGCGCAGCGGAAACCGGTGAAGATCTGCCGGCGCACGGGATGGTCCCAGTTGCGGAAAGTCCCCCGGCAGGCCGCCGCGTCGGTGCCGAACGAGCCGCCGCGCAGCATCCGGTAATCCCCGCCCAGGAACACCTCGGAGTACTCCCGGTACGGGAACGGCGCGAAGCCCGGGTAGCCGGCGAAGCCCGAGGACGTCCACTCCCACACGTCACCGATCAGCTGGTGCACGCCCAGCGGGGACGCCCCGGCCGGGTAGCTGCCCGCGGGAGCGGGCTGCAGGTGCCGCTGCCCTAGATTCGCGTGCGCCGGGGTGGGATCCTCATCGCCCCAGGGGAAGCGGCGGGAGCGCCCGGTGGCGGGGTCGAACCGGGCGGCCTTCTCCCACTCCGCCTCGGTCGGCAGGCGCTTGCCGGCCCACGCCGCGTAGGCCTGCGCCTCGAAGAAGCTGACGTGCATGACAGGTTCGTCGGGCGGGACCGGCTCGGCGCTGCCGAACCGGGTGCGCCACCACGACCCGCTGTCGAGGTGCCAGAACTTCGGGGCCACCAGAGCTGCTTCGCAGCGGTGGGCCCAGCCTCGTTCGCTCCACCACTGCGGGTCGTCGTAGCCGCCGTCGGCGAGAAACCGCTGGTAGTCGCCGTTGGTCACCGGGGCGGTGTCCAGCCAGTACGCATCGGTGCAGGCGCGATGCGCTGGGCGCTCGTTGTCCAGCGCCCACGGCTCGGTGGAGGTACCCATGGTGAATTCGCCGGCGGGAACCAGCACTTCGGCGGGCAGGCCGGTGGCCCGCTGTGGTGTCGGGGCGAGGGCGTGCAGCGCGGTTGGGCCGGCTCGAAGCTGGTGGGTGGCCAGCATGGTCTCGTCGTGCTGCTGCTCGTGCTGCACGATCATCCCGAAGGCGAACCCGTGCGTGACCAGCCTGCGGCCCTCCAGCGGGGTGCATTCCAGCGCGTCGAGCACCTTGCCGCGGACCTCGCCGAGGTAACCCCTGGCCTCGGCCGGTGCGAGCAGTGGCAGCGCTGGCCGGTCAGATCTGGGGTGCCTGAACGCGTCGTAAAGGTGATCGATGTCGGCGCGGACGGGGTCACGCCCGGCCACATCTCGGACCAGCCAGAGCTCCTCCTGGTTGCCGATGTGAGCCAGGTCCCACACCAGCGGGGACATGACCCGGGAGTGCTGGCGGACCAACTCGCTGTCGTCCACCGCATCGGTCAGGGCCACGCTACGGGCGCGGGTGCGCGCGAGCTCGGCGGCGAGATGGTCGCGCAGGGCGCCGGTGCCCAGCTCGGTGATCGGCGTGCTCACAGCGGTTGTCCTCCGTTGAGTCCTGCGGGTCGGGTTCCGTTACGGCGGCTGGCGTACTCCTCGACCATGTCGTCTGCTGGGCAGCGGCCACGGCGGACCCGGTGTTCAGTGATCTCCTCGACGAGCTGCTGGACCCCGGCTGGCGCGTGAAGCGTCGGCAGGGCTTGACAGGCCAGCTCGAACACCGCGACCGCGGCCTTGGCGAGTGTGTCGTCGCGCAGGCCGTGTTCGGCCGCTTCCAACCACTGCCCGACGACGGGAGCGCAGGCATCCCGCGCGGCGGCGGTCACTCCGGGGTCGGCCAGCAGGGCGGCTACCACCGCCACTGGTACCAGCCACTGCCCCGCCGGTTGGGTGTCCAGATAGCGGACCTCGAGGTACCCCTGCGGCCGGACCGGCGGGAACAACGTGGTCAGGTGGTAGTCGAGATCGGCGGTGCTGGGGCGACCGGGTAGCGCCCCGGACAGCCAGTCGGCAAAGGTGACCCCGTTCGGCACGTCCCAGCTCCCCCGGGGACGGCGCTGACACAGCACCGGGGTGTCCAGTGCCCGGCGGGCCCAGTCCGCTGCCGGATCCCAGCGCACCGGGCTGGGCCGGGTGCGCACCGGGTCCAACGCGAACCATGCCTGCATCCGGGAGGACACCCAGCCCGTGCGCAAGCCACCCAGCCAAGGCGAGTTCGCGAACGCGCCGAGCAGTACCGGTCCCAGATCGTGGAGAGCCGCCCAGCGCGACGCCACCTCGGCGGGGGTGCCGGCGTCCACACACACTTGCACCGCAGCGGTGGAGCACATCATGGCCCGGCCCATCGGCCCGATCCGGTCGAAGGCGGTCTCCATCGCGGCGTAGCGGGGGATGTCGATCAGCCGGCGAGACGGGCGGTGTGGATCGGAGCCCGAACCGGTGAGGACCAGTCCGGCGGGATCGAGGAGATCGGTCAGTGCGGCGGTGTCGCCGTCCACGGTGGCGATGAGCTCGGTCAGCGAGGTGCAAGGCGGGCTGGAGATCTCGAGCTGGCCACCGGGTTCGACCGTGACGGTGGAGCCGTGTGGAAGAGGGGTCTGGGAGCTGTCGGGGACGAGGTACTGCGGGACGTGCGGGCCGAGTGCGTCGGCGAGGTGGCGGGCCTGCAACGGGAGGTGGGGGTTGCCGGAGTGCTGCACCACCCACTCGAGTTCGGCGCCGAGCAGCCTGGGTGGCCCGTGCTTGAAGCAGACGGATGCGACGTAGACCTCGGCCTCTGCGCGACTGCGCAGCACCGTTGGCGGTGCCGTCGGCGTCGACGTCCAGGGCAGCGGTGCCGCTGGCGTCATGACCTCCACCTCCCAATCGACCCAATCGACCCGATCGACGAGTCGACCCGCCACGCTACCTAGTTGCTCCGACGGCCGCAGCCTTACTTACGCCAATCCGTACACCACCCACCCGCGGGCTCAGGCGGCGGTGGGCTCAGCGAACTGAGTGCGATACAGCTGCGCGTAACGCCCATGGGCTGCGAGCAGCTCCTCGTGCGTGCCGCGCTCGATCACCAGGCCGTCCTCGATCACGAGGATCTGGTCTGCGGCGCGGATGGTGGACAGCCGGTGCGCGATGACCAGTGCGGTGCGACCGTGCAGCGCCTCGGCCAGCGCAGCCTGCACTGCTGCCTCGGACTCGGAGTCCAGATGTGCGGTGGCCTCGTCGAGAATCACCACTCGGGGTCGGGCCAGCAGCAGCCGGGCGATGGTCAGCCGCTGCCGCTCACCACCAGAAAGCCGGTACCCGCGGTCCCCCACCACGGTGTCCAGGCCGTCCGGCAGGGACCGGACCAACTGCTCCAGCCGGGCCCGCCGCAGCGCGTCCCACAACTGTTCGTCCAGCGCATCCGGTGCCGCGAAGCGAAGGTTGCCCGCGATGGTGTCGTGGAACAGGTGCCCGTCCTGGGTCACCACCCCAACGGTGTCCCGCAGCGCCGCGAAGGACAAGTCGCGGACATCCACTCCATTGAGCCGCACCGCTCCGGCGTCTACGTCGTAGAGCCGCGGCACCAGCGACGCGATGGTGGACTTGCCCGCGCCCGAGGAGCCGACCAGCGCGACCAGCTGCCCTGGTTCGGCGCGGAAATCCACCCCGTGCAGCACCTCGGCGCCCCCGCGGGCGTCCAACGTCGCGACCTCCTCCAGCGAGGCCAGGGACACCTGCTCGGCCGACGGGTAGGAGAAGCGCACGTTGTCGAACTCCACGGACACCTCCCCGGCGGGCACAGTCCGGGCGTCCGGTCGCTCGGTGATCATCGGGCGGACGTCGAGCACCTCGAAGACCCGCTCGAAAGCCACCAGCGCAGTCATCACGTCGACCCGGGCGTTGGCCAGCGCGGTCAGCGGCGAGTACAGCCGGGTGAGGAGCAGCGCGAGGGTGACCACGGTGCCCGGGGCGAGGTCGCCGCGCAGCGCGAGCCACCCGCCCAGCCCGTACACCAATGCCTGCGCCAGGGCGGAGACCAGGGTCAGCGCGGTGAGAAACACCCGCGTCGCCATCGCGCTGCGCACCCCGATATCGCGAACTCTGGTGGCCCGGTAGCCGAACTCGGCGGCCTCGGCCTCGGGTTGTCCGAACAGCTTCACCAGGGTGGCGCCCGGCGCGGAGAACCGCTCGGTCATCTGGGTCGTCATGGCCGCGTTGTGCGTCGACGCTTCCCGTCGCAGATCGGCCAGCCGCAGACCCATCCGGCGCGCTGGCAGCACGAAGATCGGCAGCAGCACCAGGGCCAGCACCGTCACCTGCCAGGACAGCGTCAGCATCACCACCAGCGTGAGCACTAGCTGGATCACATTGGTGACCACCCCGGACAGCGTGGAGGTCAGCGCGGTCTGCGCGCCGATCACGTCGTTGTTGAGCCTGCTGACCAGCGCCCCGGTGCGAGTGCGGGTGAAAAACGCCACCGGCATCCGCTGCACGTGCTCGAACACCGCGCGGCGCAGGTCGAGGATCAGCCCCTCGCCGATCCGGGAGGACTGCCAGCGCGACGCGAGCCCGAAACCGGCGTCGATCACCGCCAGCACGGCGATGAGCACCGCCAGCCCGACGACCAGAGTCACTCCCGCGCGGCCGACGATGGCATCCACGACTCGACCGGCCAGCACCGGGGTGGCGACGGCGAGGACTGCCGAAACCGTGCTCAGCGCGAGGAATACCAGCAGGGACGTCCTGTGCGGCTTGGCGAACCCGACGATCCGGCGCAATGTGCCCGGCGCCAGCGCGCGGGGTGTGCCGCCCCGGCGCACCGAGCTGTTCAACAGGCTCCACGAGTTGTCCATCGAGGCTCCCTCGTTGCAGTACGCGCCGTTTTGTCCGCCTTGTGCTGCAACGTTGTAAGCAAGATATTGTTCCCCCTCCCGTGGGCATGTGAAGTGTGATCCGGCAAGCGGCCGAGGGTCCGTGATGTGGGACTGCGGCTGGTTGACCCACCCGTCCTGGTGTGTACTATTAGGGCGATCGACCAAGTCGATTGGACAAGGCGAACGTCCAAGTAGAGAAGAGGTCGCCATGTTGGCACGGACAGCGGCGGATCGGGGACGGGAGGTACGGCTGCAGCTCCTGAGTGCTGCAGCCGAGCTCATCGCCGAGCTGGGCTGGAATGCGGTGAGTACCCGAATCGTGGCCGGGCGAGCGGGCGTGACACCCGGGCTGGTTCATTACCATTTCCAGTCACTGCAGGCATTGCTGCGCGACGCCGCCCTGGGCATGATAAGCGATCTTCTGTCCGCCGCCGAGCCCATCTTCGAGAACGCCCGAACCCTCGATGCCGGCGTGGACATGCTGCTGGGCTCGCTCGACACCTACACCGGAAGCGACCCCACGTCGTTGCTGTTCACCGAAACCTATCTGGCCGCGACCCGCGATGAGACTTTGCGCATCGAGCTCATCGGCCTTCTTGACGAGTTCCGGCGGAGGCTGGCCCGATGGCTCGGCGAACACGGTGCGAAAACACCCCATGACACCGCTTCTGTGCTGGCTGCAGCTATCGACGGCGTAATGCTGCACAGGGCGCTGGATCCGGAGCTGACTTCGTCGGCAGTCGCACCGGTGCTGCGCAGCCTCGTCACACCCGGCACGGCCACGTCCGAGAATGCACAACAGAGAGAGGACTCCAGATGAAAGCAGTGATTTGCGGCGCCGGAATCGCGGGATTGTCCCTCGCGCAGCGACTCAACACCATCGGCTGGGACGTCGTGGTGATCGAGAAGTCGCCGGGTCCGCGCAACCAAGGTTATATGATCGACTTCTGGGGGCCGGGCTATGACGCTGCCCAAGCCATGGGAGTTCTGCCGCGGCTGCAGGAACTCGGCTACCGGATCGAGGAAGCCCGCTGGGTGGACGAGTCCGGCTGGCGACGCGCGGGATTGAACTACGCACGCATCGAGCGGGCGCTGAACGGCCAGCTGCTGAGCATCATGCGCCCCGACCTGGAGCTGGCGCTTCGCGAGCAGGTGGTCGACGAGGTCGACCTGCGCTACAGCTGCAGCATCGCGCACATCGAGAACTCGACCGACGGCGTGCACGTGACTCTCACCGACGGGACGGTTCTCGGCGCCGACCTGTTGGTCGGCGCCGATGGCATCCACTCGACAGCGCGGCGCATGGTGTTCGGCGACGAGGAGCAGTTCCTCCGTTACCTCGGCTACCACACTGCCGCGTACATCTTCGACGATCCGCAGATCTACGACTACGCACGCAACCGGTTCTGCCTCACCGACACCACAGAACGACAAATGGGATTCTACGGCCTGCGTGATGGCAGGGTGGCCGCTTTCACGGTGCACCGCTCCCCCGATCCCACCCTTCCCGAAGACGCACAGCTGGCTGTGCGCGAGGCGTACTCATCGCTGGGCTGGGTCGTTCCCCGAGCACTGGCACAGTGCCCGCCGTCGTCCGAGCTGTACTACGACCAGGTCGCGCAGATCGAGATTCCGCAGTGGAGTCGCGGGCGGGTAACCCTGCTCGGCGACGCCTGCCAGGCGGTCTCGCTGGTCGCAGGGCAGGGCGCCTCACTCGCGGTCGCCGGCGCTTACGTGCTCGGCGAGCAGTTGGCGACCACGGACTCCATCGACGCGGCACTGGCCCGCTACCAGGAGCTGTGGCAGCCAGTGATCACGGACAAGCAGCAGGTCGCCCGGCGCGGGGTGGGATGGTTCCTGCCATCCTCGCCGCTGCAGCTGTGGTGGCGCAGGATCGTCCTGAAGCTGACGAGCCTTCCCGGAGTGGCCTCCTACATCGGCACCAGACTGGCGGGGAAGTCAACCGCCACCATCCAAGAGCTCAGCGGCAGCCACCGTGAACTGAGCCAGATCGGCTCGCCGGAGCGGATCGGGCACCGCCGGTCCACGCGCGTCAGGTGAGTGCTTCGGAGCAGCACAAATAGCAGACCCGCCGCAGCGGTCCTGGCTGCGCGGCCCGGTGAGCCACCCCGGGCCGCGCAGCCACACGAAGATCTCTTGGTAGCGAGCGATCTCCGCGGCAGCCTGCTCCTCGGAGGCCCTGTGGCCGTGATCCCGGGGAGGCAGTCGGATACCGCGCCGCTACTTCTTCTTCGTCCGGGTGGCACCGCCCCGGCCACGCAGCGTCACACCGGACTCTGAGAGCACCCGGTGCACGAAGCCGTACGATCGCCCGGTTGCTTCGGCGAGCGCCCGGATGCTGGCGCCCTTCTCGTACTTCTTCTTCAGGTCCGATGCAAGCTTGTCCCGGGCGATGCCGGTGATCCGGCTGCCCTTCTTGAGGTCGGCCACCACGAAACGCCTTTCCTTCCGACACGAGAAGAGCCGGTCAAGGCCCTTGCGGCAATGATCGACCAGGTTAGCGATCTACGCCAGAAGATCTTCGGGTGGATCTGTGAACGGTAACGTATCCGGGCTGGCTGCCCGCCCGCCGATGCGATCCGTCAGCAGCCGACTGGGTACGTTCTGTCACAGGATGGTGCCGGGTCAGGCGAGTTGCACCAGGTCGAGGTAGTCCGCGCTCCAGTGATCCTCGGTGCCATCCGGCAACAGGATCACCCGCTCGGGTTCCAGCGCCTGCACCGCCCCGGGGTCGTGCGTGACCAGCACTACCGCGCCGGAATAGTGGTGCAGCGCGTCGAGCACCCGCTCCCGCGACACCGGGTCGAGGTTGTTGGTCGGCTCGTCGAGCAGCAACACGTTGGCCGCCGACGACACCAGCGCCGCCAGCGCCAGCCGGGTCTTCTCCCCACCGGACAGGGTGCCTGCCAGCTGATCCAGTTGCTCGCCACGAAACAGGAAGGTGCCAAGCAGCGTGCGCAGTTGCTGCTCGGGGGCGTCCGGCGCGGTGTGCCGGAGGTTGCGCCATACGGTGGCATCGAGGTCCAGCGTGTCGTGCTCCTGGGCGAAGTACCCCACCCGCAGGCCGTGCCCTCCCTCGACTTGCCCGGCATCGGGAGTCTCCATTCCACCGAGCAGCCGCAGCAGGGTGGTTTTCCCGGCGCCGTTGAGACCGAGGATCACCACCCGGCTGCCCCGGTCGACTGCGAGGTCCACTCCGCTGAAGACCTCCAGCGAGCCGTAGAACTTGCCCAACCCACTTGCGGTCAGCGGGGTCCGCCCGCAGGCTGCGGGCTGCGGGAAACGGATCCGGGCCACCCGCTCGGCACGTTGCGCGGTCTCCGCACCGGCCAGCAACCTGGTAGCCCGCCGCTGCATGTTCTGGGCGGCGACGGCCTTGGTGGCTTTGGCCCGCATCCGGTCGGCCTGCGCCATCAGGGCAGCGGCCTTCTTCTCCGCGTTGGCGCGTTCCCGGCGCCGCCGCTTCTCGTCGGCGGCCCGCGCGTCCAGGTAGCGCTGCCAGCCCAGGTTGTAGATGTCGGCCTCACCGCGTATCGCGTCGAGGAACCAGATCTTGTTGACCACGGCGGCGAGCAGATCGGTGTTGTGGCTGATCACCACGAGGCCGCCGTCGTGGGCGGTGAGGAAATCGCGCAACCAGGTGATCGAATCGGCATCGAGGTGGTTGGTCGGCTCGTCGAGTAGCAGCGTGGTGTTTGAGCG
>JBOHFU010000025.1:0-16607 GCA_050699675.1 Pseudonocardiaceae bacterium | reverse complement strand
CGAGAACCTGCCATCCTTCGTGGGCGACCTCGACGAGGTCAGCACCACCGCCGCTGCCCTGGGACTCGACCTCGATGGCGACGAGGCCACCCGGGCCAGGACGCTGCTGTTCGTACCTCAGGTGGCTGGCCAGACGCAGGCCGCCGAGTCACCGGCGCTCACCGCCGTTGCGGCCGCCGCCGGAGAAGATGTGCCGACCAGCATGCCCGGCGTCTTCCGAGCCCGAAGCGTGGTGACGGCCTCGGGCACCTTCGGTCACATCCGCATCTTCACGTTCAACGTGAACGATCCCGTGGCTTTCGCCGAAGAGTTCGTCCGGCTGATCGGGCTGCTCCCGCAGAACGGGTTGATCCTGGATGTACGCGACAACGGCGGCGGTCACATCTTCGCGAGTGAGTTCACCCTGCAGACCCTCACTCCCCGGCGGATCGTCCCCGAGCCGGTCCAGTTCATCAGCACGCCCCTGAGCGCCCGTATCTGCAGTGCGCACAAGGACAACCCGACCGGCCAGATCGATCTCGGACCGTGGTGTGCCTCGCTGGACCAAGCCGCCGAGACGGGCGCCCCGTTCTCCAGCGCCTTCCCCATCACCCCGGAGGACGGCGCCAACGACATCGGCCAGCAATACCACGGCCCCGTCGTACTCGTCACGAACGCCCGCTGCTACTCGGCGACCGACATCTTCGCGGCCGGATTCCAAGACCACACCATCGGCCCGGTCCTCGGCGTCGATGACAACACCGGCGCCGGCGGAGCCAATGTGTGGACGCACGGGCTGCTCAGTTCCTTACTGCAGGGCGCGCCGGGCGGCTCGGGCTCGCCGTACAAGCCCTTGCCGAAGGGGGCGGGCATGCGGGTGTCCGTCCGGCGCACCCTGCGGGTCGGGCGCTTGGCCGGCACCCCTGTCGAGGACCTCGGCGTCACACCGGACGTGCGCCATCGCATGACCCGCCGGGACGTGCTCGAGGGCAACGTCGACCTGCTCGAGCATGCGGGCCGGCTTTTGGCCGAGCTGCCGGTGCGCAAGCTGGTTGTCGACGTCCACCCGGCTGCCGACGACTCGCTGCGGATTGAGCTCGAGGTCGCCGGCGTAGACCGTGCCGACGTGTATGTTGACGGCCGGCCCCGGGCGTCCGTCGATATCGCTGACGTCGCCGGGGGCAGCGCTTCGGTCACCGTCGGAGACGTGCCGGGCGCACGGTTCCTCCGTGTGGAAGGTTTCTCGGGCGGGGAGCTGGTGGCCAAACGGATCGTGGACTTGCAGGAGAGCCCCGACGTGTCACGGGTGTCCTTTCGGGAGGCGGCGATGAGTTCTGCGGGACAGGCGCCAACCGTCGTCTACATCCACGGGGCCGGAAACAAGCCGCCCAGAGACGACCTGAAGCGAACTTGGGACCAGGACCTGTTTGGCCGGGACATGGGCCAGCGGACCCGGATGGCCCACTACGCGGACTTGCTGCATGCCCAGCCCCAAGCGATCGGATCGGACGCTCTCACACCGGATGAGGCGCTGGCCGCCCTGGCTGCTGCGACTGGCGAACCCGTAGCGACCTTGGGCGAGGGGTCCGCCGGTGCCCGGGCCATGGCCGCCGAGGAAGCGAAGCTGTTCGCCGGGCTGACCTCGCGCGGACAGGAACTGGCGCTGCGGCTGTCGATCGACATGGCGACTCGGGCCGCGAGCCAGCCCCTGACCTTGGACGACAGCGTGACGGGGGTCCTGCCCCTACCGCCATCGGTGCGCCGCCTGCTGCTGCGGCAACTGCTGCAACGGCTCATCCCCGACGCCGACAGCTACGTCTTCACCGACAAGCGCAACGCGATCCAAGACCGGCTCCGGCAAGCCCTGGATGCGGTGGCCGGGCCGGTGGTGGTGGTCAGTCACAGCCTCGGCACGATGATCGCCTACGACGTGTTGAGCGAGCCGCGCTTCGCGGGCCGGGCGGTGCCCCTGCTGGTCACCCTCGGCGCACCGCTGGGCTACACAGAAATCCAAGATGTGATCGCCAGGCCGCTGAGCATCCCGGCGCCGGTCCAGCTGTGGGCGAACTTCGCCGACCCGCTGGACGTGGTCACGCTCGACACCACCCTTGCTGACGACTTCGGTGAAGACCCCAGAATCATCGACACCCAGGTCGACAACCCCTCGCCCAACAACCATGACTCCGGCGGATACCTCCGCGACCCTCAGGTGCGCTTGAGGGTGGCCGCTGCCGTGCCGACCGATGCCGGGCGAGTGGCGGGCGCAGTCGGCTGACTACCGCCGGATCCCGCTGCCCGGTTGCTGACCATCGGCGATATCTGGGTTGACGGTGTCCGACTGCTCGGGTTTACTTAATATCGAACGTATGTTCGATGAGGCTGCCTTCCCCGCAGCGGATCCGGGTGCGGAGGTCGCCGGATGGCGGGTGCGAGCGTCGCGTCGGTGCTGCAGCGGCGGGAGGGTGACCGTCTAGTGCCGGTCGCGCCGGCGTCGACGCTGCCCGCGTCGGTACTGCCCGCGTCGGTACTGAGAGCACGGCTCGACGCTCCGGGCGGCCGGCCGCCGTTCCCGGTGGTCGAGCCGCTCGCGCCGCTGTTGCCCGGCGGGGGGCTGCGCCGAGGTTCGGTGGTTGCGGTGCAGGGCTCGACGGCGTTGCTGCTGGCGCTGCTGGCTGCGGCCAGCGCGCAGGGGGCCTGGGTCGCGGTGGTCGGCGTCGGCGACCTCGGGGTGCTGGCCGCAGCCGAGGCGGGTGTGGTGGTGCGGCGGCTGGCGCTGATCCCCCGGCCAGGGCCGGATCCGGCACCGGTGGCTGCGGCCCTGCTCGACGGGGTGGGCCTGGTGGCGCTGGCCGGCGCGGACCGGATGCCCTCCGGAGCGCGGCGATCCCTGGCGGCCAGGGCGCGGCAGCGCGGGTCGGTCTTGCTTCCGCTCGGTCGATGGCCGGGCGCGGACGTCGAGCTGAACTGTCGTGCCGAGGCTTGGCATGGCGCCGATGCTGGGCACGGGCGGCTGCGCAGCCGCGAGGTCGTTGTGCGCGCGGTGGGCCGCGGTGCGGCGGCCCGGCCTCGCGTTGCCCGCTTGCTGCTGCCCGGTCCCGGTGGCCCGGTGGTGGCCGGGCCCGTCACTCCGGCCCAGACAAGGGACATAGGGGACAATCGTCTGCGGGAGTGTGCTTGGCTGGTGCACGATGGTGGGGCCGCGGTCGGGATCGTGGGGTAGGTGAAACGGCACGTCCACGTCCATCCTGGTGAGGGAAGAGACGCACATGCCTGACGACGAACAGCAGCTGGTGATCACCGACGATCAGCGGGAGCGGGCGGTGGATCGGCTCCAGGGCCACGTGGGCACGGGTGACCTCACGCTCGCCGAGTTCGAGGACCGGGTGCAGCAGGCGCTGGTGGCGCAGACCTCGGGGGAACTGGCGCGTGCTACCGATGGGTTGCCGGCCGAAGGGACGCCTCGGCCCACCCGGCTCCCGGCGCGACGCTGGCTGGTGTCAGTGTTCGGGGGGTCGACCACCGGGGGCCGCTGGCGGGTAGCTAGGCGGCTGCGAACGGTGAGCGTGTTCGGTGGCTCGGACATCGACCTGCGCGGGGCGGAGATCGACGGCGAGGAGATCACGATCGTCGCGACGGCGTTCTGCGGTGGCGACACCATTTACCTGCCGGACAGTGTGAATGTCGAGCTGAGTGGTGGTGCGTTCCTCGGTGGCAACGACCTCCACGGCAGCGCCCATCGTCCGCGTCCTGGTGCTCCGCTGGTCCGCGTCCGGGCCTATTCCCTGGCGGGTGGGGTTGACGTGTACCGGGTGCCGCCGGAGGCTGCGGCGTTGCCCTTGCGGGACGCTCGACGGCTCGCCAAAGGCAAGCGGCTGCGGCGCCGCGCACTTTAGAGATCGCAGCCGTAGCTGTGGTTGACAGCGCTGGTCGCACGGGTTTCACTTGAGCAGTGCTCGAACATATGTTCGATGAAGCATCGCGGATAGCGCTGCGAGTGGTTGCGGTGTGGTGCCCGGACTGGCCGGTGGTGGCCGTTGCGGCGGCCGAGGGACTGCCCGCGCAGGCACCGCTGGCGGTCGTGGCCGCCAATCGGGTGGTGGCCTGCTCGGCGATGGCCAGGGCGCACGGGGTACGCCGGGGGCAACGCCGCCGGGAGGCGCAGGGCCGCTGCCCCGAGCTTGCTGTGCTACCCGACGATCCGGACCGCGAGGCCCGCTGCTTCGAGCCGGTGGTGGCGGCGGTCGAGGCACTGGCGGCCGGGGTGGCGATGGTGCGCCCCGGACTGGTCGCGGTGCCGGCCCGCGGCCCGACCCGGTACTTCGGCAGCGAACCCGCGGTGGCCGAACGGATCGTCGACGTGGTCGCTGCGAAGGCCGGAGTCCAGTGCCAGATCGGCATCGCCGACGGCCTGTTCGCCGCGACCCTGGCTGCACATCGGGGTTTGCTGGTGCCACCGGGAGGGTCGGCCGGCTTTCTCGCCCCGCTGGGCATCGGCGAGCTGCACCAGCCTGCCGCCCCCGGGGTTGACCGGGCTGCCCTGGTGGACCTGCTGCACCGGCTGGGGCTACGCACCCTGGGCGCGTTCGCCGCGCTGGACGTCGACGACGTCGCCTCCCGGTTCGGCCCCGACGGGGTGCGCGCGCACCGGCTCGCCCAGGGGCTCGACGAGCGCCCGCTGGCCCGCCGCGACCCGCCGGTCGACCTCGCCGTCACCCGCCGGTTCGACCCGCCGGTGGACCGGGTCGATGCGGCAGCGTTCGCCTCCCGGGAACCCGCGGAGCAGCTGCACGCTGTGCTGGCCTCCCGCGGCCTGGCCTGCATCCGGCTCGGCGTCAGCGCTTGCACTGGGGCGGGCGAGGAGCTGCACCGGGTGTGGCGCTGCGCCGAGCCGTTGACCGCATCCGGCATCGCTGACCGAGTGCGCTGGCAGTTGGACGGCTGGCTGACCTCTCGCGGGTCACGGCCCAGTGCGGGCATCACGCTGCTGCGTCTGATTCCCGAGGAGGTGGTCGGCGGGAAGGCGCTGCAGTGCGGGCTGTGGGGGGAGTCGGGGGAGGATGACGAGCGGGCCGGCCGGGCGCTGGTCCGGGTGCAGGGGATGCTCGGACCTGAGGCGGTGCTCACCGGAGTGCTCGGCGGCGGCCGGGACACCGCCGACCGGATACACCTGGTGCCTTGGGGAGACGACCTCGTCCCGGCGCGCGTTGCGGATCATCCCTGGCCGGGCCGGTTGCCGGCACCATCCCCGTCCCGGGTGCCTACCTGCCCGCTGCCCGCCGAGGTGCTCGACGATGCCGGATGCGTCGTCGGGGTGAGCGGGCGCGGGGTGCTCACCGGTGTCCCGTATCGCATCGCGATCGACGGGCAACCGCCGCGTCGGGTGCTGGCCTGGGCGGGGCCGTGGCCGGTCGAGGAACGATGGTGGGAGCCCGGTGGTGGGCGGCGCTGCGCGCGGCTGCAGGCGGTGCTCGACGCTGAACCCATTGGAGGCACCGAGGAGCCACTCGCGGTGCTCCTGGCCTGCGAGACAGGGCGCTGGCGGCTCGAGGGAATCTACGAGTAGTGCCGTTGGTGGCTCTTCAAGGACTACCAACCCCCCAGATCGCTGCTCATAACAACAGCCAACCCCCGACGGCGGCACAGCGCAGGACTGCGGCCAGCGATCGCGGTCACTGCCCATACAGCCTTCCACGCAGGGGCGCACCAAGACAGAGGGGATGGGGCGAGTCCCTGCCGGGGCGAGCTGACGACAGCGACGACAACGCAGGGACGGGGTCGGTGGTTGGGTCATCAGGGGTGTATCTGCGGGTGCCTTGGGTTTCTCTTTCGGGCATGCGGGCGAACAGGGCGGGTGCATCGTGGGTGACCGGGGACGCGTCGTTTAGTCCCGGGTCGGTGTGTTGGGTCGATGTGTCGAGCACCGATCCGGCCGGTAGTCGGGAGTTCTACAGTGGGTTGTTCGGCTGGACCTACCAGATCGACTCGCATACCGGCCGCGAGCAGTACACGACCGCATTGTGTGACGGTCGCCCGGTGGCTGGCCTGGCGGGGGTTGCGGTGCAGGCGGGTCACCCGGCCGCCTGGACGTTGTATTTGGCCAGCGCCAACGTGATGCGCACCGCGCAGGTGCTTGGCCGATGGGGCGGCCGGGTGCTGTTGGGGCCGACGAATGTTCCGGGACAGGGCAGGGTGCTCATCGGGGTGGACCCGACCGGTGCCGTGATCGGTTTCTGGCAGCCCGCACGACCGTGGATGTTTCGCAGGATCGGCCCTGGATCGCTGTACTGGGCTGAGCTGGATACCTGGGACGGCGCGCGGGCTGATGCGTTTTTTGCGGACCTGTTCGGATACCAGCAGCGGCAGTTCGGTGACGGCATCGACGTGGACTACACCATCTGGTCACGTGATGGGCAGACGATGCTGGGCAGGTTAGGGATGCACGAGGACTGGGCGGACCCGGACTGCGCTGCGCACTGGATGCTGCACTTTGTGGTGGAACCGCAGATTGGCACTGACGCTGCGGCTCATCGGGTCCTTGCGTTGGGTGGTCAGGTGGACATTGATCCCTACGACACCGAGTTGGGGCGAATCGCGCGGGTCGCCGACCCTTCCGGAGCCGCCTTCGCACTGATCGACCCTACCGATCGGGTCGATGCAGCCGCCGACCTCGCGGCCGGCTCAGCGCGAGTAGATGATCCCTACGACGACTGAAAACACCCAGACGATGGTGCGGGTGCTGCTGCACGGTCAGCGCAGCACCCTGCTCTCCACGGACATGGCCCACCAGATGGTCCGTTGTCGCCCTGGCACCCAGCTGACCGAGTTCCCTCATGCCGGACATTGGATCCACGACGACGACCCCGCTGGCTGCGCGACCGCGATCTTCGATTTCCTCGCAAAGATCTCAAACCCGGATTGAGCTGGAGTCGCACCACGCCGAGCGGATCCCGCTATGAGCGATCGAAGATCATGAACAGCAGGACCGAGACGCTCACGACGCCGCCGCAGCCGCGCACGCTCGCGCCAGCACCCCCACAGGGAAACCGCCAGTGGACGGTGCTGCGGCGGAGAACTCTCGAGATCGTCGCGCAGGCAGACACTGACTCGGCCAGGTTGCTGGCTACGTGCGGAGGTTGATAAGAGGACCGGCGTGTGGCAGCCTCACCTGTGTTCTAGAACTCTAGAACACAGGTGAGGTGGTGGGCAGATGACGGTTGTCGAGGCGCCGTCGGTCATGGGTGACCCCGGGAGCCGGGGAAGGTTCGGCGAGTTCGGCGGGCGGTACGTACCTGAGGCCCTCATCCCTGCCTGCGAGCAGCTCGAGGTGACGTTTCGCTCCGCTTGGGCGGACCGCGCGTTCCGGGCCGAGCTCGACGACCTCTTGGGTGTCTACGCCGGTCGCCCGACACCGGTGACCGAGGCGGTGCGTCTGTCGGAGGCACTGGGTGTCAGCGTCCTGCTGAAGCGGGAAGACCTCGCGCACACCGGCAGTCATAAGATCAACAACACCCTGGGGCAGGGTTTGCTGGCCCGCCGGATGGGCAAGACCGCGCTGATCGCCGAGACCGGCGCCGGGCAGCATGGGGTTGCCACCGCCACCGTCGCCGCGCTGTTCGGCTTGGACTGCACCGTGTACATGGGCGAGACGGACATTCGCCGCCAGGAGCTCAACGTGTTCCGGATGGAGATGTTGGGCGCCACCGTGGTGCCGGTCGCCAGCGGCAGCCGGACCCTGAAGGACGCGACCAATGAGGCTCTGCGTCACTGGGTCACTGCCGTGGACACCACGCACTACTGCATCGGCTCGGTGATGGGCCCGCACCCGTATCCATGGATGGTGCGAGAGTTTCAGCGGGTGGTCGGTGACGAGGCCCGGGCGCAGTGCGCGGCGCTGCTGCCCACCGCCGTCCCTGATGCCGTGGTCGCGTGCATTGGTGGCGGGTCGAATGCGGCAGGCACGTTTGCCGGCTTCGTCGCCACTACTGCCCGTCTGATCGGTGTGGAGGCCAGCGGCGGGGCTGCGATCACCGATGGGCGCCGGGGCGTACTGCACGGGTTCCTCTCGTCGTTCCTGCAGGACGAGGACGGTCAGATCGCCGAAGCACACTCGATCTCGGCCGGCCTGGACTACCCGGGGATCGGTCCCGAGCATGCCTACCTTGCCGGCGTGGGACGCGCGGAGTACCAGACCGCGACCGACGCCGAGGTGCTCGACGCGGTCGGGCTCTGTGCGCGCACCGAGGGGATCGTGCCTGCCCTGGAGTCCGCGCACGCGCTGGCCTGGGTCAAGCGCGCTGCCCGCACCGGCGCGCTGCCCGCCGGTTGTACCGTGCTGGTCACGTTGTCCGGTCGCGGCGACAAGGACGCTGCCCACGTCAGGGAGTTGCTGCATGGCCGCCGTTGAGACCACGCTACGTGCCGCCCGCGCCGCAGGCCGGCCCATTCTGATCACCTACGTCACCGCCGGCATCCGCGATCACTGGACCGACCTGCTCACCGCAATGATCGACGCGGGAGCCGACGCTGTCGAGATCGGGCTTCCGTTCTCCGGCCCGATGCTCGACGGAGTGACAATCCAGGAAGCGTCCACCGACGCCATCGCCCGGGGCGCCAGCACCCGCTCAGTTCTTGCCCAACTCGGCGCCGTCGACGCGGCCGTTCCGCTGATCACGATGACCTACTCCAACCACGCTTACTCCCGCGGAGTGCAACGGTTCTGCGGCATGCTCGCCGACGCCGGGGTGGCCGGATCAGTGATCCCGGACCTCCCGCTGGAGGAGGCCGAGGAGTACCTGGACGCAGCCGAGTCGACGGGAATCGACGCCACCTTGATGATCACCCCGGTGACCCCCGAGGATCGCGTTGCCGCGGTATGCACACGCTCCCGGGGTTTCGTTTACGCCATGAGCGTCATGGACACCACCGGTAACACGACCACGCCCGGACAGGCTGCCTGGGACACCGCGACCCGGGCCCGCACCCACAGCGACCTGCCGGTACTGATCGGTTTCGGGATCGACACCCCTGACCTCGCCGCACAGGCCGCGCAGCACGCCGACGGCGTGATCGTCGCATCTGCGCTGATGCGCAGGGTCCTCGACGGCGCCACCGTGTCCGACGTCGCACGGTCGGTCGGTGATCTGCGCGCGGCCTTGGATCGCACCGCCTTGGATCGCACCGCGGCATGACGAGCTCCGCGCGTCGCAACGTCGACCATCGCCAGCCCAAGTACCTGCGGATCTATCACGACCTCGCGGCCCGCATCGCCAGCCGTGACTGGCCACCGCAGACCCCGCTCCCGCCGCAGCGCGAACTCGCCGATGAGTATGGCGTCACGATCATGACGTTGCGCCAGGCGCTGCAACTTCTCGCTCACGACGGCCTCATAGACACCCGCCACGGCAGCGGCACCTATGTCGCGCCACCTCGCTACGACTACGACCTGGGCAACCTCCGCAGCTTCGCCCAGGACCTCGCTGGCCAAGGCGCGCAGGTCACCACCCGTGTCCTGGCTGCGGACGTGGTGACCGCACCGGCAGCAACCGCCGCGCGCCTAGGTGGCGGCACCGAGGCCCTTCTCCTCCGCCGGCTACGGCTGGTCGACGGCAGGCCCTTGGTCTGGCAGGCGTCTTACCTGCCGACCCGCCTCGCCAACCGGCTCGATCCGGCCGGCCTCGAAAGCCGGCCCCTCTATGCCGTCCTCGCCGATCAGGGCGTCCATGTTGGCCGAGCGTCAGAGACCATCCGGCCGACCACGCTCGAACCGGCTGACGCGGACCTGCTCGACCGCGCCGCCGGCGCACCGGCCTTGCTCAGCCACCGGATCAGCTACACCACAGACGATCAGCCGATCATCGACGACCACGCGCTGCTGCCCGGCGACAGCGTCAGCATCACCGCCGACCGCGGCCCCGACAGCCTCCAGTTCAGCTACACCCTCCGGGGATCAGCAACGCCCGGCTGAGTTGTACGGGTCTGCCCACTGATCCCCATAGCGGTATGTCCGATTCCTTGATCACACGGCGCTACCCGACGAGCGCACCAGGCTGGTCGGAGAAGCAGGTGGCAGGGCCGTCCGCTGGGCCCGCGTGACCTGCAGGAGCTACGAGCCAAGCTCCGCTACCTCCCCGTGAAGTGTTTCGACCGGGGCAAGGAGTGCCGGAGAGAGTGGAGACTCTCGTGCTGTCAATCGTCCCGGTCGTGGCATCACCTTTCGCGGAACCGTGCATGTCGGGTTCCGGGTGCCGGGGTGTCACCGGGCGATACCGGGTTTGGCGATGGTGATGATGGACATCGCCCGGCAGCCTCCGGCCCGTTCGGATCGCAGTGTGGCCGTCGTCGCGGTTCTTGACGGGTTCTACGGGTGCGGGAGTGGCGCGGGATGGTCCAACCGGGCACTGATCGAGATCCTCGCCGAGGTGTTGCCCGTCGACATCGACCTGGTCGTGCTTCCGGCGCGCGTTGATGCGGTCAGCGGCCGCTGGCAGCAGGAATGGCGCCGGGTCGTGGAGCAGGCGCTTGGTCGGTCCGGCCGGCGGGTCGAGGTACGCGGCCTGGAGGTTGAGCGGGTGGCGTGGGAACGCGAGTCGCTGCGGCGCGCGGCGCTGGCGGCGGTCGGCGAGGGTGTGGATCTATCGCCGTACCAGCGGCGGTTGGCCGGGCGGGTGGCGCACGAGCAACTGGATGTCAGCCTGCTGACGCGGTTCTCCCCGAGGTGCGGGGTCTGCCGGCGCACTACTCGATCGTGGGTGTGATCGTGCCCTCGCGGGTCGAACCGTTCTGCCGGGTTGGCGGTCTTCCGGTCGGCGGAGACGGCGTTCCGGGTCGACGAGGGCGGCCGGCGGATATGGCCACGCGACTTCACCGCGTTGGACACGACCCTGCGCCAGGATCCCAACACCTACCGGGTCCGATGGCCACAACGGGTGCAACAAGCCCGCCGTTGCCGTCGGCACCCGCACCTGCAGGGGTGTGTCTGGTGGTGGGTTACCGGGTGAGATTGTTCGGTGGCAGATCCCGGGCCGCGGTGGTGGTGCAGAACTCTTCGATGCGTTCGTCGAGGTCGTGGGCTTCGTGGGCGTCGCGGAACGCGGGGTAGGCGATCCGGTGCCGGACGCTGGTGAGGCGATCGTCGAGTTGGGCGATGCGTTTGTCCACGGGTAGCGCCAGGACGGGTTGCAGCGCGTCGATTGCGCCGTCGAGGCTGCCCTTGAGCAGGTGGGCCATGGCCGAGTCGATCCGGCCAGTGATTCCGCGCCGTAGGAGCGTTGGTCGGCGGGTCCGTTGGTGTAGAACTCGATGGCCTGGCGGGTGGCGTTCAGTGCTGGGTCGGCCTGGCCGAGGTGGATGTAGGTGGCGCCAGCGTAGTAGTGGCTCTTGGCGTCGTTGAAGCCGAACACGCCACCGATCTCGTCGTGGAGCGTGTCCGCGGTGACGGATTCGCGGGCGTCAGCGGCGGCCCGGACGCAGCGGGTGGTCTCCTCCAGGTTCCCTAGCCGGGACCACATGCGGGCCTCGATGTGGAATAGGCGGATCTTGGCGGTGGTGGAGTCGGCGTAGCGCTGGGCGCCTTGGGCGAGGCGGGTGGCCTGGCGGGGGCGTTCGGACCAGTACTCGATCAGCGCCTGCATGCCGCGGGTCCAGGCGCGCAGCCCGTTGTGGCCGGTGATCTCCGCATACGCCCAGGCGGCGCGGGCTTGTTCGGCGGCGGCATCGTGGTAGCCCAGGTCGGTGCTGGCGTTGGACAGTAGGCCGCACAGGATGCCGGCGAGCAGGTACAGGTGGGCGGTGTCGGCAGGCTTCTGGTGACCTTCCAGGAGCCGGTAGACGCGGCGGCGTATGCGCAGCATCTCGATAATCAGCGGCAGCGGTGGGACGTGCACGTAGTCGTTGGCGATGCGGAACACGTCGGCGTCGAGCTGTTCCAGGGTTGTCTCTCCGACGTTGTTGGTCTCGGCCCAGCCAGCGTGCTCGCTGGATTCGTGGGCTGCGGCCATGATTAATGCCCTCTCTGACATGTGCTGGAGCCTGTCCACGTCGAACGGGTCGTCACCGCCGTGGGCCACCTGGTGTGAGCGGATGCTTGATTCGAGTACCCAATATTGCGGCACCCCTGTACTGGGCTGCTGTTGGCTGTTGTTCTGGACGATCAACTCGGCACCCGTCGCCGCGGGAACGGCGTGTTCGATGCGATCGACCAGCAACCGTTCCTGTGCGGGCAGCTGCGCGTACTGGGCCGGGCTGATCAACCGTCGGGGTGTGGTGCCGTAGATCTCGGCGAACACCGCGAGGACACCGGCCGTGGGGCGTTTGGTACCGGCGGCGGGGTAGCGCTCGTAGGCGCTGATCCGGGTTCCGGTCATGGTCACGTCACCCCCGGCGCCGCAGATCGTGTCCCACCGGGCGGCGACATCGGCCTGGGACAGGCCCAGGGCGTGCCGGAACGCGGCCAGCGGGCCATCGCCGAATCGTCGTTGGATCTCATCGGCGATCTGGTCGATGGGCCAGCGCACGTCGAGCAGGTCCCTCCGGAGCCGAACACGGTTGTCTCCGCTGCGCGTCGGTCGTTGCGCCATCTCCACCCCCCGCAAACGGTGAAGCCGTCAGTGCGATCCCAGCGTGCCCACAATCGCCGCCGCACGCCAAGCACCGTCGAGGTGAGCCGGACTCGTCCCCAGGGACTCCTTTCGCCGGGATGACGTGATGTTCGCCATGGTCACACCCGCGTTTGGCAGGTGAGTGCACCATGGCCCGCCGGGACGGCGACACCGCCCTCACCAGCAGGTTTGCTAGGAGCAGCCACTGAAACCACGCACTGTCACCAATGGGACGCGGGCGAGGGCGTGACGGAGCGAGCGGGGACAGGAGACACAGATGGTGACCACCCAGGCGCGGAGGACCGTTGCGGTGGGCGGCCGTGTCGTAGTGACCGGGGCGGCAGGCTTCATCGCCTCACATCTGGTCGATGCGCTGCTGGCGCGCGGCCACGAGGTGGTCGCCGCCGATCGCAGATCCACCCACGACGATGTGATGGCCGCGGCCAACCTCGCCCAGGCAGTCGGGCATCCGCGGCTGCGGCTGTGCAGAGTCGAGCTGGCCACCGAGGATCTCGATGAGTTGGTAGCCGGTGCCGACACGGTGTTTCATCTGGCTGCGGTGCCGGGAGTGCGCAGCTCGTGGGGTACGCGGTTCGGCGACTACGTCACCTCGAACGTCGTAGCCACGCACCGGCTGTTGACCGCCTGCGAGGACGCGGCGGTGCGTAGGCTGGTGCTCGCCTCTTCCTCTAGCGTGTACGGCACGTCGAACGGCCCGAGCCGCGAGGACGATCCGACCGGCCCGATCTCCCCGTACGGGGTGACCAAGCTCGCTGCCGAGCACCTGTGCCGAGCACATGCCGGGCGGCCGGACACCGAGCTGACCGTGGTGGTGTTGCGGTACTTCAACGTCTACGGGCCCCGACAGCGTCCTGGCATGGCGATCGGCCGGGTTCTGCTGGGTGCAATGACCGGCACCGGCGTGCCGTTGTACGGGGATGGCCGCCAACGGCGGGAGTTCACCTACGTCGACGACGTCGTGGCTGCGACCCTCGCTGCAGCCTCGGCCGAGGTCGCAGCCGCGGTGGTCAACGTCGGGGGCGGTTGCAGCATGACCATGCTCGACATCCTGGACCTCGCCCACGAGGTTATCGGGTGGCCGGTTCCGGTCATCACGGCTGACTTGCAAGCCGGTGATGTGACCGCCAGCGAAGCCGATCTGACCCTGGCCCGCCGCGTGCTGGGGTACCGGCCGACCGTCGACCTGCGTGAGGGCATGGCCCGCCACGTGGACTGGCTGACCGGGCTCAACGACCCGCTGCGCATGTTCACGCTTCTTCACCCTGCCCCAGCCGGCGCCTTACATGTCCCTCGCCGCACGCGTCACCGATCTGACCCGCGACAGGATCCCGGCGATCGTTCACACCAACGACAGGGCCCGAGTCCAGACGCTGACTGCCGAGCAGAACCCATTCCTGGCCGAGGTCCTTGGCGAGTTCGCGGCCCTGACCGGTGTCCCGGTGCTGATCAACACCTCGCTCAACGTCAAGGGAAAGCCGATCTGCGGCATCCCGGACATGGCGCTGGACTGCCTGGTGGGCAGCGGTCTGGACGCGCTGATGCTGGAAGGCTGGTGGGTCACGAAGTGAAGATCGGATACAGTTTCTGGGGGTTCCTCGGCATCGGAGTCCTCGACACTCCCGACGGCGGGCGCAGTCACCGCCGGGTCCTGATCGACGGCCTGCGTTCCCGCGGCCACGACATCGTGTTCCTGCAGCGTGACCGGGACTACACCGAGGCCAGCCTGGACCTATCCGAGGTCTACACCTGGGACGTCGGCCTGCCGAAGATCGACGTGCTGTTCCTGGAGTGGCGCTGGCCGATCCCGGGCCGCAACACCACCTGGTGCGGCACGGCCGGACACACCTGCGACCTGCACCGCCAGCAACAACTGCTCGACCACTACACCCACGCTCGCGGCACGGTCACGGTCCTCTGGGACAAAGACCGGCAACTCGCGCTCGACGACCCGTTGCGGCATTCGAGCAATGTCGTGGTCTGCGAGGCCGCCGCGCACCCGACGCCGGGGGCGGTCTCGCTGCTGTTCCCGGTCGCCGACGAGGCCCTGGACACTGCCGACTCCGCCGCGCTGGCCACGACCCCGCGGGAGTTGCCGCTGGCCTACGTGGGCAACCAGTACGATCGTGATAGTGCCTTCGACACCTTCTTCGCCCCGGCCGCTGCCGCACACCGCCATCTGGTGGCCGGGAAGTGGACCAGCACGCAGGCCTGGCCACACGTGTCATTCGTCGGCAGGGTGCCCTTCGCCGAGGTAGCGGAGATCTACCGTCGGACGCTGGCCACGGTCCTCCTGCTGCCCGACCGGTACGCCCGAGCAGGGCAGATGACCCAGCGGCTGGCCGAAGCGGTCCTGGCCGGGTGCCTGCCGTTGACCCCGACCAGCATCCGCAGCGCCGGGCAGTTCACGCCAGCGCGGCTGCATGTCGCCAACGGCACCGACGTCACCACCATGCTCACCCACCTGCAGCACATCGCCGGGACGAGCGAGCACATGGAGTTGATCGCCAGCTGCCTGCGGGCGCTGGCGGTGTTCCGCCTCTCACGCCAGCTCGACATCCTCGACGACCTGCTGGCCGGACGCCCCGGCCGGGAAGTGAGGGCATCGTGACCGGCCTGCCTGCACCAGAGGCGACAGGGACGCCGATAGCCTCCGGCGCCATGGACAGGATCGCCATCATCGGCTGCGGTGGGTCCGGCAAGACCCACCTGGCCAACCAACTCGCCGCGCTACTCAACCTCCCCGTGACCCACTTGGACGGCGTCTACTACGACGCCGACTGGAACCCGCTGCCCCAGGAGGAGTTCGCCGCCCTTCAGCGCGACTTGGTGGCGGGGTCCCGGTGGCTCATCGAGGGCAACTACGCCGCCACCCTGCCGATCCGGCTGGCCGCCGCCGACACTGTGATCTTCTTTGATCTGCCCGCGATCATCTGCCTGACCGGCATCGTCCAGCGGCGGTGGCGCTACCGGGGCGGCCAGCACGCCAGGGATGGCGTCTACGACCGGATCACCTGGAGCTTCGTCCGCTACATCTGGGGATACCGCAAGACCATGCTCCCCCGGGTCCGCCAGCTCTTGGCTGAGCACGGTGGCAACGCCCGGTTGGTCACCCTGACCAGCCGCCGTCAGGCCACCCGATTCGTAGCTCGACTCCGGGCAAAGACCGACACCCGTACGTAGCGGCACCCATCAGGGAGGCGACCGTCCATGCCCGCCGCTCCCTTCATCGACCCCGAACTCGTCGCAGGCCCCCTGTATGCCACCGCGGGGCGGCTGGCCCAGCGCACCGGTGCACTGCACGCCGCGAAGATTAGCGGCGGCGACGCCACGGCCACCATTGTCGAACTCGCTGCGCAGTGCGCTCCCGCTAACCCGGTGGTGTGCGACATCGGCTGTGGGCGGGGCACCACCACGCTGCAGCTCGCGCGGCGGCTCGCACCCGCACGGCTGATCGCGCTGGACCAGTCCCACGCTCTTCTGGGTACGGTTCGGGACCGATTGGGATCCGCCGGATACGCCGTCGAGACGGTGCGCGCGGATTTCCACCACCTGCCACTACCGACAGCGAGTATCGATGTCGCTGTCGCGGCGTTTTGTCTCTACCACTCCGCGCGCCCCGAGCATGTCGTGGCCGAAATTCTCCGGTGCTTGACCCCGGGTGGGCGGGCTGTTCTGGTCACCAAGTCCGCCGACAGCTACCACGAGATCGACAGGCTGATAGCCGAGGCCGGACTTGATCCACGGGCGGAAACGCGGCCGAGCCTGTACCAGAGTTGCCATAGCGACACAATCGCCGAGATCGCCGCCACCACACTGCATGTCGAGCAGGTCGTGCACCAGCGCCACGCGTTCCGGTTCACCGGGCTGGAGCACCTAGCGGCGTACGTGGCCACCTCCCCCAAATACCGGCTACCCGTGCAGCTCCTCGGCGAGGCTGCCTCGCTCGCCGGGGAGCTGCGGCGCCAGGTTCCCGATCGCCCCGTCACCACCACCTCCACAGTTACCTACGTG
>JBOHFU010000024.1:0-16777 GCA_050699675.1 Pseudonocardiaceae bacterium | reverse complement strand
CCCGGTCACCAACTCGCAGCTGCGCGAGCGACTGTCCCTGGATCGGGTCGAGACCCTTCGACTGCTGACGGACCTGGTGGAGTCCGGTCAGCTCGTCCGGGTCGGAGAACGGCGCGGTGTGCACTACTTGCTCGCCGGGAGCTCCGACAGGTGACCGGTGTGTCTGACGTATCGGCTTGGTGACAGTGTGAGAGGGTCCTGCGGGGCCAGCTGCGGCTGGCAGGGATTGGACGAGCGAGGGGGTTGGCGTGATCAAGCATGCGACGGCCGGTGCGTTCGTGTTCTGTCGCTTCCCGGGTGGCGAGTGGCGGCTCGGTTGATCGAGCATCCCTGGCTGGGCCCCTGGATGGCCCCGGGCGGGCACGTCGAAAACGACGAGTGCCAGGCGCAGGCTGCGGTCCGTAAGGTCGAGGAAGAGGCGCAGCGCTACTACGTCACGGCAGTGCAGCTGGCAGAGGCTGCGGGGTCGGACACGCTCGCCGCTGTCGCTCTCGCCGCTCTCGCGCGGCAGCTGTTCGACCTCATGGAGCCCGAGGATGGACTGGAGGCTGTCGCGCTGGCCCAGCACGGCACGCGCCATACCGCACGCCTGGGCCGCGGGCGCTGCTACACACCCGGGAGGCGTGGGGCCATGCCCATCAGGGCCGCACCAATGCCGCGCACAAGGCGGTCGGCCTGGCCGAGGAGGCCTACGCGCAGCGCAAGCCCGAGGCCGAGCCGCGATGGACAAACGGCTTGGACGCTGCCGAGCTAGCTGGAGTGATCGGCGCTCGCTATCGCGACCTCGCGCGACACGACCCGGCGCAGGCTCCGCGGGCGGTGCGCTACATCGGCCAGGCGCTTGCACTGCGCGACGCAAGCAGGCAGCGCAACCGTGCGTTCGACCTGATCGGGCTCGCCTGCGTGAACCTGATCACCGGTGAGCCCGAGCAGGGCGCAGCACTGATTGGGCAGGTGTTGCCGCTGGCGGGCGAGCGGGCATCGGGACGAGTGGGTCGCAAGCTCGGCGACTTCTACCGTGAGACCGCCCGATGGGCCGCCGTGCCCGCAGTGTGCGACTCCCGGGAGCAGCTACGTCCGCTGCTCAACGTTTGACCAACAATCCGATAGCCGCAGAAGGGAGTGCCGTGATGCGCGTCGGCATCACCGGCCACTCGAACCTCACCGTCGAGTCCGCTCTATTGGTGGCCGACGGCCCGCCAGGGATGCTCGTCGAGATCCTCGTACCGGCACCGTCCCTTGGCATTCACCGTGTGCCGGTCAAGCAGTGCCAGGCACAGCAGGGCCAGCCGCACGTACTCCTCGTCTGGTGCCTTTTTGGCTGTGGCGACTATCTGTTGCAGTCGTTGCCGCAGCACTCGAT
The DNA here is from genome assembly GCA_050699675.1 of Pseudonocardiaceae bacterium. Lineage (GTDB taxonomy): Bacteria > Actinomycetota > Actinomycetes > Mycobacteriales > Pseudonocardiaceae. Next base: position 15,414 of record JBOHFU010000024.1, on the reverse strand, counting down.
GCCGCACCTCGTACACGTTGCTCACAGATCCTGATGATGGACCGCGCCTGCACTGCCGTTCACATTCTGGTCAGCGGCGATGACAACCTCTCCGTCAATCACCAAACCCACGTGTGCCGCCCGATCCTGCAACCGCCGTGCCATCGCAACGAGCCGCTTCGCGAAGGTGTAATGCTCCTCGGCAGTCGCGCTCCCGTCCATGATACGCATCGCCAGCGGCACCACATCGGTGTTGAGCCGCCCCAGTTCGACCAGCAGCAGCCGGTCCTCCCGGATCACCATTGCCCCTCGTCGACGTGCACTAACTGCGCGCCCCCATACACCACTTCGAGCGCCAGCGGCAACGTCCAGTCGTCCATGCGCACAGGATCCCGCAGCAATGTGAGGAACCCGAGGGACGGAACGTCCTAGTTTCGGGGGCTAACCGATCACACCCAGGAATTCCGTCAACTTGCGCAGCCCCGGCGGCCGAGCCGGGCTTGCCCACAAGTCACGCACGATCGCCACAGCCAGGGTCTGATGCCGCATCCACTGCGGGCTCTGGCGGCGCACCCCTTCCAACGACCGCATCGCTGCCTCAACGTCACCGACGTCGGTGTATGCCCTGGCCACATCCACCAGTAACCAGCTCCGCCACGACGGCGGTGTATCACGGCTCAACCGGATACCTCGTGCCAGAGCGAGCGCCTGTTCCGGCCGCCCGTGCTGCGCCGCCAGCCGCACTCGTTCGATGCGCACGGCTGAACGGTCGAATACTGACACCAACTTGCCGTTCACCGGCGGCGGAAGTGTTGCAAGCCGTCCCGCCGCACCTTCAGCGACCTCAAATATGTCGCTGGCCTGCTCGTAGTCTGCGGTCACTCCGACGCTCCTAGCCGCCGACATCAACAGTCCGCCCCATACCCGGATTTCCTCAGCAGTTCGGGGACCGTTGCGTTCGACGTCATCAGCGGCATGCACCGCGAGCTCCTGCGCGTCATCCCAGCGATTCTGTCGCTGATACGCCCACGAAACAGAGTTGAACACCATCGCAGCCAACAGCGGGTCCTCTGCCGAGTCCGCCGCCAACCACACCCGTTCCAGACTCGACATGGCCAAATCTGTTTTCCCTAACCGGACGGCGAGATGACCACCAAGCTGCAGAGCCTTACCCAATGCGGCGTGCGCCACGCTGCGTTGATTCCCCTGCCCCGCAGCCACAGCAAGCCGAGCATCCTCGATAATTTCCGGTAGCACCTGCGTCAACCGCCCGAACTCAGCAGCGTGGTAGAGCGTCCAGCCTTCGGCGATCTCCGCTTTCAACAGGTCAAGAGACAACGACTCAGCATCGTCCGGCTCCGGTGTCACCGCCAGCGGAGACGACATAATCGCCCGGCGCACCGCCACCAGCGCAGGCGACTCGTCCTCCACGTCCGACAGCGCCGGAGGATCACCCAGCAACCCCGTGATCTCCACACCAAGACCAGCGGCAAGCTTGTGCAGCGTCGGCAACCGCACCGAGTGCTTTCGATGCTGCTCCAACTTCCGGATCACATCGACCGAGACCCCAGACCACTCCGCCAAGCCCTCCTCGTGGTTGTTCCAGATACAGACTCACGATCGGTAGCACCGTGCACCGGCACGATGGTCTTCGCCACCATTCACGCGGTGTTCGGCAGTACCGGCAACGCCCCTTGTCATCCACAGTGTGCCGGTCAAGCAGTGCCAGGCACAGCAGCCCCAGACGCATATACTCCTCGTGTGGTGCTCGTTTGGCCGTGGCGATCATCTGGTTCAGTCTTTCCCGCAGCACCCGATGCCGCACCTCGTACACGTTGCTCACAGATCCTGGTGATGGACCATGTCCGCGCTGCCGGTCACGTTCCGATCCGCGGCGATGGCAACCTCTCCGTCAATCACCAAGCCGACGTGTGCCGCCCGATCCTGCAACCTTCGTGCCATCGCGGCGAGCCGTTCAGCAAAGGCGTAATGCTCCTCGGTGGTGGCGCTGTCGTCCATGATGCACATGGCCAGCGGCACCACATCGCTGTTGAGCCGCCCCAGTTCGGCCAGCAGCAGCCGGTCCTCGCGGATCATAGGTGCCCCTCGCATACCGGCTCTTCGTGCCCGTATGCCGCATCGAGCGCTTACCGTGAGGGCACGGTGTCCTCCCGTGTCCGGCCGGCGGTAACGGTCGGAGTCGGGGCTCTGTCTGTGCCCAACGTCCTTGTCTGGGGCATGGATGCCTCCCTGTCGATGCACTCGCCGACAGCGCCCACCAGACCGCAGAAGCGAGGCGTTCCCCTAGGCTGATACAGACTCACAGTGCACTCACGCACACGCACGCAGCAGTGGAGACCCTATGCCGGACGGGCAGCCAGGTTCGAGCACGGTGCCCGATCAGGACGTCTTCGTGGCGGAGTTCCGCCGTTGGCGTGACGTACGAGGACTCTCCCGGTCGGCGCTGGCACGGCAGATGGGCTACAGCCGCTCGTATGTGTCGAAGGTCGAAAGTGGCAGCGAGCACGCCTCACGGGACTTCGCCACAGCAGCCGACACAACCCTGAACGCGGGCGGCGCGATCCGCCGCGCCTGGCGGGATCAGGAGGAGACCCGCCGCCCGGCAGCAGGTCGCGCGCCGGGGCTGATCGCGCCGGAGCCTGGTACAGAGCCGGTCGGCGGCCTGCTAGTTGAACACGACCACGCCGAGTTGCGCTACGACGGCGGGATCTATCGGGCAACGATGCGGCGCAAGCTCGTCAACAACGGCGAGCATCCGATCACCCGGTATCTGATCAGGGTCTCCGTGGACCGGTTCCCGGGTGATCCCGAACGTTCGAACCAGCTCTACCGGGACAACCCGCTCACCTGGGAGGAGATCGGCCTGCAGGCATGGTGCGGTGAGGACCGCGCCGAACCGATGCGCTGGACCGTTCAGCACGACCGGGATGCGTTCAAGGAGGTGTGGCTGCTCTTTGCCAACGACTCCGGCCGGTTCCCGCTGTACCCCGGTGACAGTACCTGGATCGAGTACAGCTACACCGTCGGCGATGACAAGTGGGGACACTGGTTTCGCCGCGCGGTTCGCCTTCCGACGCGGCGACTGTCGGTGACGCTGGACTTCCCGACCCGGCTCGACCCCGCCGTGTGGGGACTGCACACCTCCATGACGGCCGAGTCGATGCCGTTCGCCACCGCGATCCAGGCGCATCGAAGCGACGACCGCACCATTTACTCTTGGTCCACGGAGGACCCGCCGCTGCACGCTCGATACCGGCTGGAATGGCATTTTCGCGACGATGAGCACGCCGTCCCTGAAACATCTCCGAAACCCAGCGAGACCATGAGCGCGCTCGGCATCGTCCAGGACGGCGACCTTCTCCTTCGCCGACCCGCCCGGCTCTTCTCTTTACCTGCCGAGGCCGAAGACGCCCGTCGCGTTATCTCCGAGCTGCACTCAGCCACCCAACGGGTGGCGGCAGCGCATACCTTCGGCAAGGGCATGGGTGTCGCCGCGCCCCAGATCGGCATCGAACGCGCAGCAGCTATCGTGCGCCCGCCCGGCACCAACGATGTGATCACACTGCTCAACCCGCGCATCATCGAAACCGGCGACGAGACCGACGAGCAGTACGAGGGGTGCCTCAGCTTCTTCGACGTCCGCTGTCTCGTCGAGCGCCCGCTCGTCATCCACGTTGAGCATCAGGACATCACTGGCGACCGCCGCATCACCATCTTCGAGCGGGGCGCCGCGCGGCTCGTGGCCCATGAGATCGACCACCTCCACGGGATCCTGTGCCGAGACCGCCTCCCCGCTGGCGTACAACCCATTCCTGTCGAGCAATACCGCGGCACCGGTACCGGCTGGCATTACCACGAGCGTGAGGCGATCCGCTGAACCCGAGGACTCGGACGTAGGGCGAGGCCACACCCGACATCTATGCCGTGTCCGATTCCGTGGCTGCAACGAGGTCGGTTGCGGTCATGCGCTGCGCGGGATCAGCTCGGCCGGACTCGTCGAAGCGGACGCCCTCGGCTTCCAGGACTTTCGGGGATCATCAGTCCGTTCTGGGTCGGGCCAGCGGAAGTCCAGCGAGATGTGGCCGTTGAGCTTCAGGACACGGTGGGCGTTGGGGACCATTACGTTGAAGAGCCGAGCGCCCACGGCCCCCTGATGCGAGCCGATCACCGCTGCCACATCGGAGTAGCTGGTCCACCGTCCAGCCGGGAGCGACGCGAGCACTTGATTCATCAGCGCCCAGTGCGGGTCGGGAGGCGAGGTATTCACAGACTCGTCCGGGCCCGGCCAGATCGACACGATCCGCCGGCCCAGCGCCCGGCCGCGGGCCTGGATCTCAGCACGCCCCCACCCCGAGGCGCCGGCGATCTCGCGATTCATCGCAAGACCACTGTCGGCGAGTAGCTTCTTCTTCGCGTGGAAGCTGTCGTTGGCCAGCTTGGCGCTGTAGGCCGTGAGGGTGAGGTTGCCAAGCGTGTGTACCAGCGAGGCGTGTATCTCCTCGGGAGTCTCACCGTCAGTCGCTCCGGCGGCGAGTATCTGTTCCCACTCAGGGGTCAGCGACTGCGGCAGTACATGCTCGATGGTCAGCGTGGCCCGACTGAAGTCGAGGGGCTCCCCATGGCGGTAGTCCTCCTCGAGCGCGCGCAAGATGAAGGTGCGCTGCGGGCCACGGCCCCACTCATAGAAGTAGTTCGCCAGAACGGCGTCTTTGACGTGCTGGTCCGTCGGGAATCTCTTGCGCGGGCCCGACAGGGCTGCCTTGATGGCCGTCGCCGTCGGGGGCTCCTCGCCAAGGTCCTTGACCAGCGACGTCATGGTTCGACCCAGACTGTTCGTGGGCAGGCGCACGATCATCCGGCGGATCAGGTAGCTTTCCACGACTCGCAGCGCGGCAGCAGCATCCTCGGCGGTGAGGTGTCCGGTGTCGTGGGCCAGCATCACGTGCAGACAGATCGTGTGGACGGTTGTCGCGGACCCCCATCGGTTCAGCCGGTCCAGTGCGCGGCGCAGGGTCGGGGTGGGTTCGAACTGGGGGTCGAGCACCCGCTTGAACATGCGGGCCTTGTGGTGCAGCTCAGCAATCCACCGCTCGATGGCGCGCTCGTCTTTCAGCAAGCCGAGTCGCAGTTGCTGCGAGCGATAGATCGACTCCTGGGTCGCCCGATCGTCACCGCGCAGCACGAGATCGAGCCACACCAACTCCTCCAGCTCGGCGTCGCTGAGCAGTTTCTGCAGGGGCAGCCACTGGTGTGTGTAGATCTCATCGCCGCGGTAGGGCAGTCGCATGAACAGGTAGTTGCGAAGCAGGTCGGCCTGAGTCAGTGGCTGACCCTTGTAGTTCAACGACTCGAAGATCCTGTGCACCTTGTCATCCGCATGCGCCGAAATCGCTACCAGAGCAAGCCGAGTGGTGATGGTCTGCTCGATGCGGCGGATGTCGTGTTCATCCTCTGGATCGTCCACCTCCTGCAGCTTGCGCAGGAAGAAGCGGTAGGCGGCACCGATCCGGTCCTCGCCGCCCGCGTCGGCGTATCGCTTGACAAGCGCGATCCACGACTGGCGGTCCTCCTGGGTGGGTAGCAGCCGGTAGTGCTCGTCACCCGACGCGTACTTGTTGACCAGGTAGTAGTCGTGAATCTTCTCGGCGAGCTGCGGATCATCGTGCTGGACGTGGTCACGGATGGCGCACAACAGCAGGCTGAGCGTGGTGAGCCGCTGCTGCCCATCGACCACGAGCCACCTCACGACACCCGCTGGTGTGTTCGAGGGGCTCGGAGCGATCACCACGGAGCCGAGGAAATGCGTCGAGGCCGGATCGCTGCTGTCCAGTGACAAGATGTCGTCCCACAGCTGGCTCAGGGGATCCTTGTCATCTTTGCGTTCCCAGCTGTACGGCGCTGGTAGAGCGGGACAACGTACTGCTTTTCGCCCTGCAGGACCTCCCGGACCGTCGTCTCGCTCGCCTTCACGTCGTTCCCTCCTGCCGGGCGGCCTTCGCTGCTTCCAGTGCTTCTGCGACCGCCGCGAACTCGTTGAGCGCGGCCTGCAGGTCCTCGACGATCTCCTGTGCGATCACCTCGGGCGGCTGCAGGTTGTCGCTATCCTCCGCGTCCGGATCGCGTAGCAGGGTGATGTCGAGATTGGCCTTGTCGCGGACGACCAGCTCGTGGTAGTCGAACGCTTTGAAACGCTCGGTTTCGGTGCGCTCCCCGCGCGGTTTGCCGGGCTGGTAGCAGTCGATGAAGTCCTGCAAGTGCTCGCGGGCGAGCTTGCGCTGCCGGAGCGTGAAGTGCTGACCAGTGCGAAAGTCGTAGATCCAGAGCTTTGAGGTCCACGGCTCACCCGGCCGGGCGCGCCGCTTGTCGAAGAACAGTACGTTGGCTGTTACGCCACCGGCGTAGAAGATGCCCTTGGGCAGTCGTAGAAGGGTGTGCACGTCGCACTCGTCGAGCAGCCGCCGCCGGATGGTCTCGCCCGCGCCGCCCTCGTAGAGCACGTTGTCTGGCACGACCACCGCCGCGCGGCCACCGACAGTTAGCAGGCGGTAGATGTGCTGGACGAAGTTGAGTTGCTTGTTGCTCGTGGTCACCCAGAAGTCGTCGCGTTCGTAGGAATCATCGTCGCGGGTGACCCGGCCGAACTCGTCGACAGCGGTGAAGCCGGATTTCCGGCCGAAGGGCGGATTCGCCAGCACCAGCGTCGCATGATGCTCGATCTTTTCGGCCAGCGAGTCGTGCACCTCGATGAGTTCCGGACCGCTGGCCCTGCCGATTCCGTGCAGGAGCAGGTTCATCTGCGCCAGCCGTGCGGTGTCCTCCACCAGCTCGACTCCGCGGATCCCGCCACCTCCCACGTTCTGGGCCTCTTCGGGGGACAGCTGCTCGCCCTCGCGGTCCTTGGTGATGTGCTCGTACGCAGCGAGCAGGAAGCCGCCGGTGCCACACGCCGGGTCAATGATGGTGTCCAGCGCGGTCGGCTGCATGCACTCGATCATGGCCTGGATCAGGGCGCGTGGAGTGAAGTACTGGCCGGCGCCAGACTTGACGTCCTCCGCACCCTTCTCCAGCAGAGCCTCGTAGGCGTCACCCTTGATGTCGACCTTGGTGGCCGACCAATTCTGCTTGTCGATCAGATCGACGACCAATCGCTTGAGAGTGGCCGCGTTCCGAATCTTGTTCTGAGCATTGTGAAAGATCCGGCCCAGCGCACCCGACTTCCTGCCGAGCTGGTCGAGAATATTGTCGTAGACGTTTTTGAGATCCGCCGCGTCCGCGTCGAGCAGCGTCTGCCAACCGAGGTGCTCAGGCACGATCTCCTCGCGACCGCCCAACTTCCGCCCGGCCCGCTCATGGGCCATCTTGAGGAACAGCAGCAGGGTGAGCTGATCGACATAGTCGATCGTGGATACCCCATCATGCCGCAACACATGGCAGTAGCTCCACAGCTTTTCGACGAGCTGACGTGCGTCGGGAGTTGCGGCAGTCACAGGTTGCTCTCCTGCTCTGGATCGGCATTTTTCGTGGTGCGCCGAGCACGCCTGAGCCTCGGCTGTGCCGCTCGCTCCATCTTCATTCTCTCTAGCAGCACCGACGCCGGTTCGTCGTTCGGATCCTGCGGGAGCAAACCACCGGAGAATGCATCCTCCAGAAGTGCTGAGCGTAAACGGGCCGCTCCTAGTTCGGCCGATCGTAGGGTTGCGAGACCAAGATCAATATTCGATAAATGTTCTTCAAGTGTTAAAATGACGCGACGTTGTTCGGATAGTGGCGGAACCGGGATTATCCACTCTGCGAGCTGTCCGCTCCCAAGGTGGTGGATACCCACGCCGCGCGACCTTTCTGCAAAAGCTCCTCGAAGTGCCTCGGTGCGGAGGAAATGCAATAGGTAAGCGGGTTCAACCGCTCCCAAGCTCCGTACTCTGATCAAGGTGTTCTGTAGACAGCACCCCTCTATCTCGCCGCGCCATAGGGCGGGTTTCCCAACTTCCCCCGGCGAGCCCGACGCTTCGGATACGACGACGTCGCCATACTCGAGTCGGTATGTTTTTACTTCGTCGTCGGTGAAGTTCATCATCTTGACATCGTCGAGTCGTAGCCCATCCCATCCCACATTTGCGGCGCGCAGGTAGGGGCGCATCTGGTTGCCTGTGTGGTTCTTAGGGGATCGTTGTCGACCGAGCCGGACCTCAGCGACCTCATCGAGCCGCGCCCACTCCCAGCCGGGTGGCAGATCGGTCATGCGGGGAGTTCCTTGTTCAGTTCGGTCAGCAGGGCAGCGGCGCGGCGCTCGTCGCCGAAGGCTTGGCAGAAGCCGTCGGCGCCGCCGTATTCCGTGAACGGCGGGTCGTCGAGGGTGTCTTCGGCGACGTGCAGGCGGCTGGCGATGACGGCGGCGATGCGGTCGATGAACCAGCGCTGGTCGACGGTGAACCGGTGCCCGGCCTGCTCCTGGCTGGCCAGCCAGTTGGCCAACCGCGCCTCGACCACGCTGCTATAGGCGTGCAGTTCGGGAACCAAACCAAGCTCGTAGCGCAGGATGCTGACCAGCTCGGGCACGCCCTTGCGACCGCCGTTGCCGCGGGCGATCCCGAGCTTGCGATACGCGTTCCACAGCAGCGCGGGCGTCCACTGGTGCGGCGGGCGCTCGATCTGCCGCGCGAGGTCGGCCAGCTGCGCGTACACCGCCCGAGGATCACGGCGGGGATCGGAGAAGGCGACGCGCAGTGCAGCAGTCAAGTCCCGGTTCTCCTCAAGGTAAGCCCGCCAGTCCTCAACGGTCTGCCGCGCACCATCCCGATCGAGCGTGCGCGCCTCGACCGAGATCAACACATCCTGGGTGTGCTCATCGAACGGCAGATCGTACTTGCGCCGGATACTGAGGATCCGGGCGCGGAACTCTGGATCGGCCAGTGGCGCCACCGCCTGGACCACCAGAGCATGCTGTGCCGCCAAGCCTCCGGTCACCCGGGCCTGCTCCTGGGCGTCGTCGTCGGTCGCCTCGGCCAGGTCCCGGGCGATCTGATGCAGCGACCGACCACCGGCAGTAGCCAGCTCGGCCCGCTCGGCCTCGGTGATCTGACCGTTCAAGACGGCCAACCGAGAAGACAGCGCCGCCGCCTCGTCGGTGGTGATGCTGTGGCTGGCCGCCTTAGCCAGCAGCTTCTGCAGGCTGACCTGCCGCTGGCTGGCCGGCGCCAGCGGCTTGGCTTCCACCAGCGGGGAGTCGATCACCCCGACGGCGTCGACCAGCAGGAACTTCGTCTTCCCCGCAGCGTCCGGGGTGACGGTCTGGAACTCGTCGGCATCCACCGTGCGCGCGCCCCGGCCCTTCATCTGCTCGAAGTAGGTCGCGCTGGACACACCGCGCAGGAAGAACACGCATTCCAGCGGGCGCACGTCGGTGCCCGTCGCGATCATGTCGACGGTCACCGCGACCCGCGTCGACGCCTTGGTGCGGAAGTCCTTGAGCGCCTGCTCCGGGTCCACCGACTTGTAGGTGATTTTCGTGCAGAACTCGTTGCCGCCGCCGAAGGTCTCCCGGACCGCGGTGACGATCTGATCGGCGTGCACATCGGTCTTGGCAAAGATCAGTGTCTTGGGCACGTGCGAACGGCGGGGGAAGTACGCCGGCCACCCGTCGGCGAACGCCTGGATCGCGGTGCGGATCTGGCTGGGGTTCATCACCGCCCGGCCGATCTGCTCGCCGCGGTAGTCCAGTGCGGTGTCGAGCTGCTCGTAGCGCTCCCGGCGGGTGTGCAGGTCCATGATCCGCACGGGGGTGTGCGCCGGGATGCTGCCGCCGTGCTCACCGACCCGGGTGTGAATGCGCATGATCTCGAAGTCGACGTTCACGCCGTCGGCGACGGCTTGGCGGTAGGTGTACTGCGAGACCAGGTTCTCGTGGAAGAAACCGAAGGTCTGCGCGACGGGCGTGGCCGTCAACCCGACGATATGCGCGTCGAAGTACTCCAGCACCGCGCGCCATTTGCCGTAGATCGAGCGATGGCATTCGTCGACCACGATCAAGTCGAAGGTCTCCGGCGCAACCGCGGCGTTGTACTCCAGCTCGACGGCCTCATCGATGTCGTAGTCGTCGAACTCCGGATCCGCGTCCTCCGCGGGCAGCTCCTCGCCGCGCAGCATCGCGTACAGGCGTTGCACCGTGCTGATCACGATGCTTGCCGAGTCCAGCAACGTCGTGCTGGTCAGCCGCTGCACGTTATACAGCTCGGCGAACTTGCTGAAGTCGTCCGGAGTCTCGAACCGGCTGTATTCCGCCCTGGCCTGGCGGCCCAGGTTGTTGCGGTCCACCAGAAACAGCACCCGCCGGGCGCCGGCGTGCTTGAGCAGCCGGTAGGAGGCGTTGACCACGGTGTAGGTCTTGCCCGCGCCGGTGGCCATCTGGATCAGCGCGCGCGGGCGGTCGGCGGCCAGTGACTGCTCCAGGCCGGTGATCGCCTCGATCTGGTTCGGGCGCAGGCCGTGGGTGATCAGCTCCGGCATCCGGCGCAGCCGGGCCCGCAGCGTCGGTGCCTGCGGGTACGCTTGCGCCTCCCGCATCCAGCGGGCGACCGTCGTCGGTTGGTGGAAGGCGAACACCCGCCGGCTGCGCGGGACCGGGTCCAGGCCGTTGGTGAACCGGGTCTCCACCCCGGTCGACTCGTACCGGAACGGCAGCGGCGTGCGCCAGGCGGCGAGCTGCTGCCCGATCGTCAGCCCCGCCGCGTACCGGTCGGACTGCTGCTCCGCGCCGATCAGGCTGACGCCCTCCCGCTTGGCCTCGATCACCCCGACGAGCCCGCCATCGACGTAGAGCAGGTAGTCCGCCCGGCCCCGGGCCATGCTGACCTCGCGGACCGCGACGCCCGTCGCCACCTGCAGGTTCGTGGTCGCGACATCCTGCACCAGCCAGCCGGCCTGCACCAGCATCCGGTCGATGACGCGGCGTACCTGCACCTCCGACAGCGGCGGCCGGCTCGCGATCTGGGCCTGCTCGACCAGCGCGTCCCGCCGAGCCGCGTCGAGCCGGGGCGGGGCTTCGGCGCGTTGGGTGAGGTCGCGGCTGAGTTCCTCGACCCGGGCGGACAGTTCCGACACCAGCCGGTGGAGATCACCCTGGCCCCGGACTGCGGCGAGGATCTCGGCCTCGGCGGCGCGTCGGGCCTGCGCTTCGGCAGCGGCTAGCGAGGCCTGTTCATCGAGCCGCAGCCGCATCTCGACCAGCTCGGCGTGATAGGTGCCCAACTGGCCGGTCAGCTCGGTCAATGCGACGGCGTCGGCCTGGTCGCGGGGCGGCGCGGCCGGCCGGGGCGGCTGAGGTGGGACGAACGGCGGCGCTTCGCGGGATTGCGTCACCGCGCGGTGGAACCAGGCACCGAGGTCGTAGCAGGTCCGGACCAGCCGCAGGGCATCGCGCTGCGCCGCGAAACCCTCGTGTGCGGCTTTGTTCCCGGTGTCGCGGACAGCGTCGAACCAGGAATGCACCCGTTTGTTGATCACGCCCTGGTCCAGTAGCACCTTCAGCCGCTTGTGCTGCGTCCCCTGATCGGCCGGGATCCGGATGCCGAAGGTGGTGACCAGCGCCGTCACCAGCTGCTCGCTGAACTGGCGGGCCTTGATCATCGACGTGTTGGGGTCGGTGAAGACCATCGACTCGGCCGCCGCGCCGTACCCGACCAGCACGGCTTCGTGTGTCAGCAGGAACCCGAAGTTCGGCGAGCGCTGCGCCAACTCCTCCAGCCGCGGATCGGCCGTCATCGCTCACCGTCCATACCCGGCACGAGTCGTGACGTTAACAGGGTGCGGAGTGCCGGACCGTGCGCGTTGCATGGAGCATGCTGCGGGCCCGCGCCACGCCGTGCGCGCCGAACACTGATCGGTTGGTGTGGTCGTAGGCTTGCCGCGATGACTCAGCCTACTATTCCAATCCCGACGACCTCGTGGCCGCGTGTCGTCGCAGATGCCCTGGAGGCACCGGCGGGGGCGCGTTGGCACCAAGTCTCCCTGCAGGTGAACCCATACGGCTACAAGGGAATGTCGGCGCCAAGCAAGAGGTTCCCAGACGAGCAGAGCTACAACGAGGCGATCGTCAGCGCTTGCCGTCAGTGGGACATTGAGTTGATCGCGATCACGGACCACTGGTGTGTGAAGACAGCCGAGGGTCTTGCACAAGCCGCCGAGCGCGCTGGCATCGTGGTACTTCCGGGCTTCGAAGCCGTATCCAGCGAAGGCATCCACCTATTGGTGCTTTTCGAGCGCGGCACTGGGTACGGCGAGGTGGATGCCGCCATTGGAGCGTGCGGTGGCACGCCTGGTTGCGGATCTGGCGATGTTGGCTATTCCTACGAGCAGATCGTGCGCTGCGTTGTGGGTCGAGGTGCCTTGGTGATTCCTGCGCACGTGAACGGCCCGAACGGCCTGCTCACCGTGCTGCAAGGGCAAGCACTCATCCGGGCCTGGCGAGACGAGCATGTTCACGCTGTCGCCGTCTCACCCGGAAAGGCCCTGAGCCCTCTGCACGAGCGCATCCTGCAGAACAAGGAGAACGACTACCGCCGCGTGCACCCGCCCGCTCGGCTGCACGCCGACGACATCAACGACCCTCAGGTGCTCGGCACCGAGGGTGGCAGTTGCTGGGTCAAGATGTCCACACCGTCGTTGACCGCCCTGGATCTCGCTGCGCGCACCCACGAGACCCGGATCAGGCTCGTCGATCCAGCGCTGTCGGCGCACCCCACGATCGAGACGATCAGCTGGGAGGGCGGCTTCCTGGACGGGGTGCGGATGCGCCTGAGCAACTCCCTGACCTGTCTGGTCGGCGGTCGCGGGACGGGCAAGTCGACGATCATCGAAAGCATCCGGTACGTGCTGGGCATCGGCCCGATCGGCGAGGGCGCCGGCCGGGACCACCGCGGTCTCGTCGAGAACGTCCTCGTTGCCGGCACCAAGATCAGCATGCTGGTCCGCGGTGGGACGGGCGAGTTCGTTATCGAACGCTCGGTACCCGACCCTCCTGTAGTCAGGGACGCGTCGGGCACCGCACTGGCGTCCCGCCCGACCGACGTCCTCGGCCCGGTCGAAGTGTTCAGCCAGCACGAGCTGGCCGAACTCGCCGACTCGCACGACTACATCGCACAGCTCCTGCAACGCATTTCCGGCAATACCACCGAACCCGCATCGAATCTGCCGACCCGGCTGCGCCAGAACCGGGAGGCCATCCTCGGTGGTCGCCGCCAGCTCGCCGAGATCGATGAGGCGCTCGACGAGCTGCCTCGGCTGCAGGAGGCGCTGACTCATTTCCGGAGCGCGCATCTCGACCAGCGGCTCGACGAGCGCACCAGGGTCGACCGCGAGCGCCGGGTCCTCGATACCGCCGTCGCCCGGCTCGATGACGTGTTCGCGGCAACCCAACCACTGCGTGACGAGGGACTAGTCGATCCGGCGTTCACCTCGCCCGCTGCACTGCGAGAGCTACCGAACGCCGCGATCCTGGCCCGGATTGCCGACGTGCTGGGGGCGCTGCGGGCCGAAGTCACCGCTGCCGCCGACGCGATCGATCGCGCGCTCGCCACCGCACGCACCGCGCTCTCGTCGATCGAGGCGGACTGGTCGAGTGCGACAGCACCGGTCCGGGAGCAGTACGACGCGGTTCTGCGGTCGCTGCAGCGCGCCGGCCTGGACGCGAGCCGCTACCTGGCCACTCAGCGGGCGGTGGATCGGCTGGCCCCACTGGCTGACCAGCGCCGCCAGGTCGACGCCCGGATCGGCGCGCTGTACAACGAGCGCCGCCAGCTGCTGGCCGAGTTGGGCGACCACGCGAGCGCCGAGCGGCGCAGGCTAGGCGAAGCGTGCACCGCGGCCAACAATGCGCTGCCGGGGACAGTGCGGGTGAAACCGCAACCCTCGATGAACCGGCGCGAGCTTGTCGCTCTCATCGAGAGCGCGGTGAGCGGGCAGCGAAGCCAGATCAAGTCCGCTGTGCAGCAGAAGGACTTCTCGCCAAGGGGGCTCGCCGATGCTGCCCGCGCCGGAACCGAGCAGTTGGCCAATTTCGGCATTCGCGGCGCGCAGGCCGCACACCTCGTTGCGGCGGGCGAGGAGCTGTTCCTGCGGTTGGAGGAGATGACCATTGGGTGCGCCGCCGTCGCCGCGCTCAACGTCGGCAGTGCGGCCGCACCGGATTTCCGTGATCTGGATGACCTGTCGAAGGGGCAGAAGGCGACTGCTTTGCTCCTCATACTGCTCGCCACTCTGCACGGTCCGCTGATCGTCGACCAACCGGAGGACGACCTGGACAACCGGTTCATCTGGGAGGGCGTGGTGCCGCGGGTGCGGGCGCTCAAGGGCGAGCGCCAACTCGTGTTCAGCACGCACAACGCCAATATCCCGGTGTTGGGTGACGCCGAGCTGATGGTCGTGTTGGAAAGCGTCGCGGGCAAAGGCCGGATCGCCGAGGGCGGGGTGGGTTCACTGGACGATCAGACCGTGCTGGCGCTGGCTGGCGAGATCCTGGAAGGCGGTCCGGATGCGTTCCGGCGTCGCCGCTACCTCTACGGGTTCTGACGATGGTGAGTCTGTCCGAGCTGTCTGAGCTGCTCCGTGAGGGCGAGAACAGCGGCGTGGAGTTCAAGCGCGACGACGTGCAACCGCACGACTTGGCTAAAGAGCTCGTCGCGCTGAGCAATCTGCGGGGTGGTCGTATCCTGCTCGGCGTCGAGGACGACGGCACGATCAGCGGCGTGGTCCGCGATGCGGTCGACGAGTGGGTCCTGACGATCGCCCGGGACAAGGTGCGCCCGCCCCTCATCCCGCATGTGCAGACCGTGACTGATCCCGGTACCGGCTGGCAGGTCGCTGTGGTGACGGTCGAAGCCGGCTACGCGGTCCACGCGATGTGGCACAACAAGCACTTCTCCTACTACATCCGCGCTGGACGGCAGAGCCGTGAAGCGAGCCCCGAAGAGCTCTCCCGCTTGCAGCAGCAGCGCGGTGCGTTCCGCGCGGAGCTCCGCCCGATCTCGGGAACCTCCTATGAGGACCTCGACCAGCGGCGGCTGACCGACTACTTCCAGCGGGTGCGCGGCCAGACCGTGCCCGAGCGTGACAATCGGCAAGGTTGGGTGCAGCTGCTGTCGGCGACCGAGTTCCTGGTTGACGGTGTCAACGGGCCGGTGCCCTGCCTCGCCGCGATCGCGCTTTTCGGCCGGGCGACAGACCGTTACCTGCCGCAGTCGGGAATCGACGCGATTGCCTACCCCGGCGTCGAGAAGGACTACGCTGCACTCGAGCGCGCCACGCTTCGTGGGCCATTGGCGCCGCTCATGACACCATCGGGAGAGCTCGTCGAACCGGGACTCGTCGACTCGGCCGTCGCATTCGTGCGACGCAATGTGGGCGTACGGGCCGAGCTGATCG
>JBOHFU010000023.1:4898-16990 GCA_050699675.1 Pseudonocardiaceae bacterium | reverse complement strand
ACTGGAGTTCGCGGCGGCTCTCGCCATCCGGCTCGGTATCCGGCACCACCTTGTGGACCTGCGGTCGGTGGGAGCGCTGTTGGGTGGCAGCGCCTTGACGGACATGACCGTCGCTGTTCCCGACGGGCACTACACGGATGAGTCGATGAGTATCACCGTCGTGCCGAACCGCAATGCCGTCATGCTGAATGTAGCCGTGGCTCTCGCGGTCACCGACCGCACCGACGCTGTCGCTTTCGGCGCTCACGCCGGTGACCATGCCGTCTACCCCGACTGCCGCCCGGAATTCGTCGACCTCGTGGAGAGCTGCGCTCGGGTCGGTAACGAGGGGTTCCTGCCTGCGGGATTCCGTGTCCTTGCACCGTTCCTGACGTGGACCAAGGCACAGATCGTGAGGCGTGGAGCAGAGCTGGACGTGCCGTTCACACAGACATGGTCCTGTTACAAAGAGGGTCTCCATCATTGCGGCTTGTGCGGGACCTGCACGGAGCGCAAGGAAGCATTCGTGTTGGCTGGTGTCATCGATCCGACCGAATATGTGGTGGGGTGAGCACGGTGTACCGGATAGGTAAGCGCTTCAGCTTCGACGCAGCACACATCCTGCGCAGCCTCCCCGTTGGACATAAGTGCGCGCGGTTGCACGGTCATACCTACACCGTGGAAATCGAACTCAGTGGACGACAGCTGACCGCACCGGGATTCGTCACTGACTTCGGCGATCTTGCCGCCTTCCAATCGTATCTCGATGAGAATTTCGACCACAGGTTGCTCAACGATGTCCTCGACGTCGAACCGACGTCGGAGCTTCTGGCCGAGCACTTCTTCGGTTGGTGCGTCGCCCACCTGGAGCCGGTCGTCGGAGGCCGGTTCACGGCAGTACGGGTGTCGGAGACGCCGTCGAGCTGGGCCGAGTTTCGGGGGGACTCGTGACGGGCGGCCAGGGTCTGCGGGTCACGGAGATGTTCGGCCCGACGTTTCAGGGTGAAGGGCCTTCGTGCGGGCAACGTGCTGTTTTCGTGCGCCTCGCGGGCTGCCCGCTGGCGTGCGTCTGGTGTGACACGCCCTACAGCTGGGACTGGTCGTTGTTCGACCGGGAGGTCGAGAGCCAGGAGTTCACCGTCGACCAGGTCGTGGAGTGGGTCCATAGACATCAAAACCAACTGGTCGTCATCACCGGGGGCGAGCCGCTGGCGCAACGGTCCCTGGTGGAGTTGTGCACCGCGCTGACAACCCTGGGCCTGCGGGTGGAGATCGAGACGAGTGGCGTCATTCCTCCTTCTGAAGCTCTCACCGCCGCTGTCGCGCTCTTCGTCGTGTCCCCGAAGCTGGCGCATAGCGGCATGGTGCGATCTCGACGTATCCGCCCCAGCGCGCTCCGTTCCTTCGTGGAGACCGGCAAGGCGGCCTTCAAATTCGTTGTGCAGGTGGGGGGCGACCTGGATGAGGTCGCCGAATTGGAGAGTGCCTACGGCCTTACTCCGATTTGGGTCATGCCTGAGGGGACGAGCGAGGACCGGGTGCTCGCTGGGATGCGTTCCCTCGCCGATCCCGTCCTGGCCCGTGGCTGGCACCTGACAAGTCGGCTGCACATTCTGGTCTGGGGTGATCGCCGTGGCCGCTGACTTGTCGCCGTGCAACCCTCGCTCTGGCCATCCTCTCGTGAGGGTCTTCGACCATGCCCGGCTCTGGGTCGCCTCAGAGGTCGGTGTCTGCGAGGCGGCCCGCCTGCTTGCCTGCGCGGCCAGAGCCGGCTTCGGACCGATCGAGGAAGTGATCGGTATCGCCGAAGGCGGGCGGACACCGACGGCCTTGATCGCGGCCCACCTCGACGTGCCCATCCGTATCGTGCACGCGCGTCACAACCCTACGGAAGCCCTCTACACCCAGGCCACGGGAGAAGTGGCCTGCGATATCGGGAGCATCGCTGCGGGCAGCATGCGGGGCCGAGTGCTCGTCGTCGACGACATCTGTGGCACCGGCGCCACTCTGTGCACTATCGCCGACGCCCTCGCCGCTCCCGACCTTCGGTTGATCAGCTGTGTGCTGTGCCTGAACGCTGGGGCACGCATGATTCCTGACCTCTGGGTGTGGGAGGTCCGGGACTGGGTTGTCTTCCCGTGGGAAGCCGTCCCCGATACGCCACTCCTGCGGGTCGACCTACCGATACCGACCCAGGTGCACGTCCAATGAGCTTCGATTTTCGGACAGCGGCGTCCGGAAGACTCGGGTGAACACTCCTACCGAGGCCCACGCCGACGCGGCGTTGCATCGTCGCCCGCCGTCGCACTCGCTGATGCCCTGGGTGTGGGAAATGCACCGGCTTCGAACAGCGGCCCGCCACTGCATGCGCCGAGGTTCCAGCCCCGGCCCAGACGGCGTCACCTGGGCGCAGTACCGGGTCGGACTCGGCGACCGGCTGAGCGACTTGTCGATAAGGCTGCGGACAGGAGCCTGGCAGCCAGGGGAAGTCCGGTACGTTTCGATCCAGACGTTCAGCGGCACGCCATTCGACATCGCCGTCTCTCCTGTCGAGGACCGGATTGTGCACCGCGCGATGGGCAATGCTCTCCAGCCGATCCTTGACGCCACAGTGCTACGCGATTTCGTCGCCGGCGGCCGTCCGGCCCGCAGCAGGCTCACCGCTGTTCGCCAGGCCGCCCGGCACCTCGCCGATGGCTTCACCTGGGTCACCGACGTTGACGTCCGATCCGCCGCCTCCGGGCGCACCGTCGACGAAGTGATCGACTGGACGGCTCAGTGGGTGACCGACGGCTCCTATCTCCGTCTGCTGCGACGTGCTCTCGATCCCCTGCCGTCGGCGATGCACCCCGGGGCGGCGCTGCTTCCGCAGATGCTGCACCTAATGCTCGTGCCTATAGACGAAACCGTCAGGCAGCTGCGTGTCGTGCGTTTCTACGATAACTATTGCGTGTTCAGTCGCACCCAGACCGATGCCCAAGGTGCATACGATCTTCTTGTCGCTGGGTTGGCGGCGCGTCGATTAGCACCTTCGCCGGCGAAGAGCAGCCTCCGGGATGCGCCGAACCCTGAAGATCTGTTTCTGAGCGGGTGAATGGAGTGCAGATCGTGTCCTGGGCATCAGTCGCCAGCGGTATCTGCTTGTATGGGGACTCATCCCGACCGTGTCCCGTGCCGCCGCTGGCATGGACGAGAACGCCGGTGACCTGGTCGCAATGTGGTCGAACCCCACCACCAGGTATCTCCCCGACCTCCCCCGTCACCGGCCTCACCTATCAGGAAGCCGCGGCCCTGGCGGTGGAGATCGGTGGAAGACTGTCCACGAGTGTGGAATGGGAATGGATGGCGATCGGCCCCTCCCATCGTCGCTACCCGTGGGGCGATGAGGAGTGGACACCGGCGCGGGCGAACCTTCGAGGCTCCCGTCGTGGCCAACCCACTTCAGTAGATCTTCATCCGGCTGGCGCCACCCCGGATGGGCTCCACGACGTCGCGGGCAACGTGTGGGAGTGGACCTCCACCCAGGTCATCGGCAACGGATCGATTATTCGCGGCGGCTCCTACGATTCGCTGCCGCTCTACGCTCGCGGGAAGTTCCGCAACGCTGCGCCTCACGAACTCGCATCGAGGGGTATAGGAGTCAGAGTGGTCCGCGACCTATGACATCCCAGATCGCGGACCGGTCGTGCCAGCGGATCGGTCTGGTGTTCGCCCCCTACCGGCTCGACGAGCCAGCCGGGATCGAACGCAGTATCGCCGCTCTTGCCGATGGTCTGGAGACATTGGGCCAGGACGTCAGCATCATCGCCGCTGGGCCGGCACGGCACCCTGACGACGCTCGGGTCGTGCGGCTACGCAGCCTGCAACTGCCCCCGTTGCTCCACCCGGACGCATTCGACGTCGCGCTCGCGGGAGCGTCCGGGCTGGCCAGTGAACTCGACACGATCGCCCACCAGCGGCGTTTCGACATCGTCTGCTGGATGGACGCGCTGTGGGGGCTCGGGCTCCTCGGGCGGCCCGACGCCCCTCGGACGGGGCTCATGGTGCATGTGTTGACTGGCTGCGAACCGCAGATCCGTGCCGCCCTGCGACGAAGGCCGGACGTCGTCCTCGCGCCCAGCGAAACGGTGATCGAGCAGGCGGTGGAACGCGGTCTTGCTGTTGGGCGGTGGCGTGTCGTACCGAACGCGCTGCTCCACGCCGGCTCACCGGCCACCGCGCCGCCGCGAGACACCCGCGAGGTCTTACGCAGCGCAGGCCCAGTCCGTGTTCTGGCCCGGCTTGCACCCGACAAGGGGGTCCTGCCGCTTCTCGAACAGGTCCCTAACTGGTGGCAGCGGCCGATCGAAGCAGCGCTCGCCGAAGCCAGCTTTGAGTATTACCCGGGTATGCACGCCGACCTGTGGCGCTTGTATCACTCGACCTCAGGCAGGTCACCAGCGGTACGGATCGTTCCACCTCGGCGGTGGGCCCAGATCGACCCCTTCCTCGCCGACGCTGCGGTGGTGATCGTCCCGTCGCTCGCCGAGAGCTTCGGACTGGTCGCTCTCGAAGCGCTCAGCGTCGGCACCCCGGTTGTCGCCTTCGCCGTGGGAAATCTGCCGGCCCTCGTGCAGGGCGCTGGCGTTCTCGTGCCTACGGCAGACGGCCCTCGCGGCCTGTGGCTGGCCGCCGAGCGGCTCTTAGCTGACGCGGACGTCTACCACGCAGCCGCCACCGAAGGACCGCGACGCGCGGCGCTGTTCACGCCGGCCGCTGTCGCGCAGAGGTGGTTAGCCAGCTTCGACGACGCCTATGCCCACCCTGACGACCACCGCGCGAGCGGCGGCACAGCGTGAACGCGATCATCGTCGGCTGTTCTCACCGTAAAGCCGGGCGGGGCGAGTATGCCGCTCTGGACCTGTACGAGGGTGGTTGCGTGCCTCAGCTCCGCGACCGGGTTCACGCCCACCCATCGCTGAGAAACCGAATCTTCGTTCTCTCCGCGCGCTACGGACTCGTCGGCGCCAATGACCGCATCGCGTCCTATGACCAGCAGATGACGCTCCCACGCGCCCGCGAACTCGAACGTTCCGTCAGCAGTGCACTCATCGCGCGGGTACTGGCAACACCGCACCCCGACGAGCTGGTGGTGCTGGTGGAACCAATTTACCTCGCTGCCCTCGCGGAACTCTTCCGAGCGGACGCACGGCCGCGAGTGCACTGGTTCCCTGAGCCCGCCAGCGACTGGCCCATAGCCTGTAAGTTGATCGACAGATGGGGGTGGCCAAAATGACACTCCGTGACGATCTAAAGCTGCGGGATAACGATTACGAACCGATCATCCACTCCTATGAATCCCGAGTGGGAATGGCGTGGAAGGACCCCGCTCCATGCGTCGCCACCGCACACAGCCTCAGTGTCGTGATCCCCGCGTACAACGTCGGCCATGCGATCAAGCCGGTCCTCGACGCATTGCATCGATCGGCCATTGCCAGCCCGGTTGAAGTGATCGTGGTCGATGACGCCTCGACCGACAGCTCAGCCCGGCTTGCCCGCGAACATCCGCTACGGCCCACCGTGCTGAGCCTGCCCGACCGGCTCGGATCAGGCGGCGCCCGCAACGTCGGCACACTCGTGGCCGGTGGTGATCTCATTCTCTACCTGGACGGTGACATGGTCGTCCCGAGCCATGTCGTGCAGGAACACGCCACCCGAGGAGACCACGAATGGGTCACTCTGGGATTCCGGCACAATCTGGGTATCGGTGACCCTCGCATTCTCACCTTGAACACAGCGACCCTGGCTGTTCCCGACCTGGAGGAGGACCACCGGGTGCGTTGGCGGGCGCGCGCCGGCCGGCATCCCCACACGGGCCTCGTCCTGCATGCGCCTATGGAAGGCCGACCACTGGACCGCACTGACGATCTGCGGCGGCTCGGCCATGGCGCCCGCTACTACGACTGGGACCTGCCCCGGATGGTGGTCACGGCACTGATGAGCGTGCCCCGGGCCGCCGTGCTCGACGTCGGCGGCTTCCATCCCGGGTTCGCGACAACCTGGGGCGTGGAGGACACCTACCTCGGCGCGACATTGATCACGGCCGGGTTGAAGGTCGTCCCGGTGCGTACAACGGTGGGCTTTCACCTCGATCCGCCGGATGTGCTCGACCAATGGAGGCAGAAGGCAGCGACGTGGCAACGCAACATTGATCTTTATCGGCGACTTCTCGACGAACCAGCTCCACGCGGTCTGGCCAGCCAGTTCCAGCGAACGTGGACGCCCTTCGCCCGCGCGGCCACGTGTTCCTGAATCGCGTTCAAGCCAAGGCGTTCAAGCCAGGAAGGTGCCCATAATGTACGGACTAAGATTGGCTAACCGGTTCGCTCCTAGCTGGATAAGGCTGACGGCAGGGCGTCTGAGCGCGGCTATCACGGCGCACCCGCCCGACCGAACGATCTGGTCCGTCGGCCGTGTCGCTCTCAACGACGCCGCCGCGTTGGAAACCCTGTACCGCAGCGCCGCCGATGTCGCTGACCGCTGCGTCCCCGGCGACGTGGTCGAGTGCGGGGTCTACAACGGCGGGTCAGCGGCCACAATCGCCCGTGCGCTCCACGACGGGCGCCGCACCTTGTGGCTCTACGACTCCTTCCAAGGCATGCCCCCTGCCGGGAACCGGGACGGACCCTTTGCCCGAACCCTTCCCCCTGGGGAATGCCTTGGGACCGAACCGGCAGCCCGGCAGACGCTCGGCCGCGCCGGCGTCCCCGCTGATCGTATCCAGATCCGGGCCGGTTGGTTCCACGACACCTTCACCGCTCCGCTGCCCTCGGCGGTGTGCTACCTGCATATCGACGCGGACTGGTATGACAGCGTCCTGCTCAGCCTGCGCACCTTCTACCCACTCGTGTCACCCGGTGGAGTGATCGTGCTGGACGATTTCGGTTGGTGGGAAGGTGCCCGACGGGCTTTCTACGACTTCGTCGCCGAATATCAGATCCACCCGCTGGTTGACCGCGCCGGACCAGGACAGCTCCTCTGGGTCAAGGGTGCCGCCCACAAGCGTCATCTCTCTCCCGTCTGGCGCGCCCGCGGACAATGCAGCCCTGAGTTCACCCCCACCGATCAATAGTCGATTTGGGTCACCAATACTGGACAGGGGTGAAGCCCAGTGAGCCGTCCTCCCCGTCTGGAAATCGCGCGTTGCGGTAGATCGCAGCCAGCGCCTCTCCGAGGTCGACACACCGTTGCGTGGTGGACGGCGCAACGTTCGCCAAGAGAGTGCCGCAACCACGTGTCCCCGGCTGCACGATAAACCCCGGACGGTCGAGCGCCGTCAAGGCTATCTCGCCGCACCACAGCGGTGAGGTAGCACCGTGTATCCCGTGTTCCGCCAAGGTCTCGGCGATCCTTGCGTGTAGGAGGGTTCGCTGTGTGAGTGAGTCGAATCCGTACCAGAACATAGCCTTGAACCCGCGGGCGGCTAGCTGACAAAACAGCTCCGCAGGCGTTACAGACCCGGTAGTATCCCCGAACGGATAAAACGGATCAACAAGGACGAAGGTTGCCGCTACCTCGCTCGCGTCCAGTTGGGACCGAGCGCGCCTGATCTCCGTGACACCATCTGCCTGCGGACAGGCCGCGTCAAGGAGCTGTAGATCAGCTGCTGCCCCACGGAGGGACACCACGCTGTCCCGGTCGAGGTCGGGCAGCAGGTAGCCGGCGGCCTGCCCAAGGATCTCCATGGCAATCTGGGCCGATCCAGGATATCGAGATGGCCGGTCACTTCGGAAAGCGGAGTGGGCAAGCTCCTGACGGTACCGGCAGTCGGCGAGTTTTGGCGAGGCCAGGCTGTGCTCCCAGAAGTAGTAAACGCCGTAGTTGCGCTCCATCGACGCGGTGAGTGGATAGAATGCCGAACCGGCGTGGGTCTCCCAGTATCGACACGGCCTTTCCAAGGCAAGGATCTCAGCCAACGGAAGATGCTTCCACACATCTCCGATTCGCCCGAAGTGTCGATTAGCCATATGCCCCCGACCTGGGTTTCATCTGCCCACAAGAAACTGCGGGTTACAAACACCTCATACCTGGCAGCCGACCCAGGACGGGAACCGGCTGGAACGCCTCAGCTCGGGGCTTACCAATGCGCCCGCCCCAGGTGGCACTCATCCTTTCTGCCATTCCCACAAAATGTTCCATAGGCTGGCTTCGATGAGCCTGCAACGCTTGAATCTTTATCCCGAAGGTTTGGGTGACATCGACAATCACCTGACCATGGAACGGACCCTCGAGGGTCAATGACTCATAGGTGTCGCACGCATACACCCGCTGTGGAAATCCGGTCTCGATAATTGCTAACGGCACCGCAGCCAGAGCAGTCCCAGCCACCCTCCGATGGTCATGGTGCATATCATTGTGTGGGTGAACAATCAGGATCTCGGGCTTAAGTCGCCGCAGCAACTCCACGCAGTTCTGTTCCCCGTGTCGATCAATGAGTTCCACCTGAGCGCCAAGTATCTCCGCGCCCAACGTCGCCTCGACAGCACGCCGATCATCAACTCTCTCTACAGCAATCGTGACCACCGCGTGGCGAGCATGCCAAGCAAGCGTGCCTCCCATCCACAGCTCAGCGTCGTCAGGATGCGCCGTGACAGCGAGGATGCTTCCCGGAGGAGTGCTCACCGCCACAGGCCCAACTCGTTGACAACAGCAGCAGCCAGCGGCAGGTGAGCAGCGTCGACCGAGGTACCCGGAGGCAGCGTAGGAAGATCTATGTCGGTCCGCAGACGGATCATCTCTCTCCAGGTCAGTACTTTCTCCCATACCTGATCGGCCGCGGCCCCGGCGGCGCCGACCAGACGACCTGCTGCACGCGCTTCTTCGAGGGTCAGTCCATCGGCCAAAATTCGGGCGGCTCGTACCTGACCGATGCCGCGAACGCCGGAGATGTTGTCCGACGGGTCACCCATCAGTGCCCGGAAGTCACACCACTGCCATGGTTCCACTCCAAACCGCTCGACAACTTCCGCTCGATTCACTAGGGCTCTCGACCGCTTTTTCACAGTATTCAGAACGGTCACCCACTCGTCGATGAGCTGATAGAAGTCCTTGTCCATGGACAAGATGGAGCGAGGTCGACCGACTGATCGTCTCACGAGAGTGGCTATCACGTCGTCGGCCTCGTGCGCGCAGGACTCAACCCACCCGACGCCGATCATGTCCAGGCCCTTCTTAATGTCATCGAGCCATTCCAGAGGGCTGACGTCGACATCGACCCGGTTCTGTTTGTACTCCGAATCAGATACCTTCCGCGATTGCAGCCCCTCCGCACCGTCAAAACACACCACGCACTCCACCGGCGCGTCGAGCGCCCGGCAGCTCGACCGCAGCAGAGCAAAGAAAGCGAAGACGGCCGTCACGTCGGTCCCGCCCGGACTACGAACGACTGCCGGGAAACCGAAGGCGGCTCGCCACAACAGGTTGAACCCATCGACGAGGAGCAGTACCTCCTCGCCATCCTTATTCCAGTCCACGCCGCTCATAGCACGATCCCACAGTCCTCACCTCGATCGACTCGGCAGACCTCGCCGAGGAGACAGGGAAATGCAGCACTCATGGCGCAACAGTCGCCCGGCATCGACCGTGAGCGGTCGAAACCATAGTCACGCCCAGACACGAGGGCCTGAGCAGGGCCGTCGTTCACCTCGGCTGTCCGCGCGTGTAGGGAAGCGAACCTGTCACCGCCGACGATGATCGTTCCTACTGCTCAGGCTCGACAGAGCATAGACCATCCAGTTCCGGATACGACAACTGACTGGTGTCAGCGGGTGGCCCAGTTCAGAGGAGATCAGACTGGTCACCGCAGAATTTCACGAGTACACGTCGGTGCCGGATGGCAGGACTGACAACGGGTGCGGGGGCCGTCATCACCAGTTTTGGCGGCTGGTGTGGGCCGCTACGCGGCACCGTTCGTGCCGCCCGAGAACCGCACGAACTCGATCATGGCAGGTGTCAGGGTCAGACGTTGCCGGCGCCGCTGGCGCACTCATCCGGGCACGTCTGGCCGCGGTTGTCGTCGGTGTTCCGCATTAGCGCGGCGACCACGTCACCGCTTTCGACGATGCTGACGTCGCTGACGTCCAGGTCGAAGTCCGAGTCGTCTGCCGTGGTGCTCGGCACGATCGTGTCCTCTGCACGATTGTGTCCATCTCGATTTCTCCTCGTTGTGGTGTTCCGCGACACCTGGCCGCAGGGGGTGCCAGGTTCAGGTACGGGTGTGCGTGCTGGCCCGGAGTTGGTCAAGGAATCGGGTGGCCGCACGGCGGTCGGTCAGGGTCACAACCGGGCGTGACTGCCGTGTTCGGCGACGAGTCGATGGACCCGGGGGCGCATGCTGTTGCGGTAGCCCCAGATGTAGCGGACGAAGTTCCAGGTGATCCGGTCCTAGACCCCGGCCTGGGTGTGCTGACCGCCGCGGTAGCGCCACCGGCGCTGCAGGATGCCGGCTAGACAGGTGATCGCGGGCAGGTCGAGGAAGATGACGGTGTCGGCGGTGGTCAGCCGGATCGGCAAGGTGGCGCGGCGTAGTTGCCTTCGATGAGCCAACGTGGTCCTGCCACCGGGTCACGCAGCAGGGCAGCGAACTCTTCCTGGGATAGCGGGGTCCAGTCGGCGTCGTAGTAGACGCCGTCGAGGTGGGTGATGGGGAGGTCGAGGAGCTGGGCGAGTTGGTGGGCCAGGTGGGTTTTGCCGGACCCGCCGCAGCCGATGATGGCGATCCTGTCCATGCGCCGGGACGCTATCGGCGACGCGGTCGCTGTGGGGGATGAGAAGGCACCCAAACCCCCGGCACCGCAGGCGACCGAAACACCCGCCCGGCAGGCCGGATCCTCAGTCCCGATCGCCGGGTCGGTGGCATCACCCGATCCCGCTTCTCCGACCGCGGAGCCGCCGATCCAGCCAGCCATTGAGTTGCCGCTGCCGCGCCGTAGGTTCGGATCCGGTGTGATTGCAAGGCTGACGGCCGGGATCGGCCTGGCCCTGGGACGGCCAGGGCGATTCCTGCGAAGGTTCCGGTCAAGTGACGGTGCACCCGACACCAGTCAGCTACCAGGATCGCTAGCGGGTTTCGGAGCCCGGGTATGCAGCTTCTTGATCGACGTCGTCGTACCGTCCATCCTCTGTTCCGCCGTTGTGATCCCCACCGCCATCTTCATTGACAACTCCTACGTGCTGAACCCGGACGACTTCGTACCGGCCCTGTTGACCATCATCGCAAGCACTTTCGTGCTGGTCGCCTTCACCGTGTGGAACTCCGGATACCGGCAGGGCACGACCGGGCAGAGCATCGGTCGCCGGGTAACGAAGACGAAACTCGTGAAGATCGAGACCGGTGAGCCGGTCGGGTTCGGCATGGCCCTGCTCCGCCTGATCTGCGTCGCAGTGACACTCATCCCGTACTCCCTGTTCCTGGGTTACCTGTGGTCACTGTGGGATCCGAAGCGGCAGACCGTCACGGACAAGATCGTCAAGGCAGTCGTGGTCCGCATCGACGACGCGACCACGTAGTGAAGCGGGTCCCGGCTACGACCGTACAATCCGTTGGCCCGTAGCAGTGGTGGACGAACCGATCGGGTCAGTATCCGGTGAGGCGAACGCGCCGGGACCGGTGCTGTCAATCTTGTGGGTGTGCTGCTCCTGTCTATGCCGTCAGGTGGAGTGGGTGGCGGTCTCTTCTTCGGACTCCAGCTCGAGAAGATGCGCCCAGCGCTCGGCGGAGACGAGTACGACCGGTTCGTGGCCAGGACGTACGAGTGCGACTGGACCGTGGCCTGCCTCCACCTCGTCGGCGAGAGGGCCGATCGGGTCGGTGTCGTCCAGTGGTTCACTTCGCATGACCTAAGTATGGCGCAGGTCGGTGCCGCAGAGGTACCAGATCGAACGTCGACGTTATTCACGAGCAGTTCGGTGTCGGATCCGTCTGGGACGTGCCGAGGCGCATGCTGATGACGTACCGTGACAGCGAGTTTGGTGGACGTGCTGCTCTGGCCTAAGTGGCGAGGCGGAGTGAGTGGCCACCGAATGCGTGGACCTCATAAATCGGGGTCCACAGTGCGCGGGCGTCGGGCCTCCGC
>JBOHFU010000023.1:0-4798 GCA_050699675.1 Pseudonocardiaceae bacterium | reverse complement strand
GACGTACCGTGACAGCGAGTTTGGTGGACGTGCTGCTCTGGCCTAAGTGGCGAGGCGGAGTGAGTGGCCACCGAATGCGTGGACCTCATAAATCGGGGTCCACAGTGCGCGGGCGTCGGGCCTCCGCCTGGGACAAGGGGGCTCTCTGTAGTGTACATTTTGTGCATGGCGGTGGATGTTGCTCTGACCGAGGCGCGGTCCTCGCTGGGTGAGCTGGCGGCGCGTGCCGAGTACGGCGGCGAGACGGTCTACCTCACCAGGCATGGCCGCCGCTCGGCTGCGGTGGTGTCCGCCGCTGCGGCCGAGCTGCTGGAGCAGTTGGAGGACCTGCTGGATGCCCAGGCGGTCGCCGAGGTGCAGGCTCGGCTGGCTGCGGGTACCGAGGGCCGTCGTCGACTGGTGAGTTCGGACCCGATCTCGGACGCCGACAACCTCGGCTGAGGTGGCAGCTCGCTATCACGTCGATCTGACGACGACAGCCGACAAGGAACTGGCGAAGATCCGTCGTGGCCAGCCCAAGGACGCCGACCGGCTGGAACGAGCCATGATCGCTCTCGGCGAGGACCCACACCCAGCTGGCTGCACCCCTATGAAAGGGCTATCGGGGGTCTGGCGGATCAGGATGGGTGATTACCGTATCTGCTACACCATTGAGCACGAGGTCCTGACAGTGCTCGTGCTCCTCGGTCATACCCGCGACGACGTCTATCCCCAGCTCCTTCGCTTGCTCGGCAGGTAGACTCGCAGCAGCTGGTCGCTCAGACCCAATTCCGTGCAGTGGACCTCGGGGCTATCAGTGGCAAACGCCCTGGGCTACACCGACAGACCGGCCCGCTGAGCCAGTCTGCGCAACTCCGTGCCCATGGCGTCTCGGCGCGCACCCGAGAGCAACGTGGTGACGGTGTCGCGGACCAGCGGATTCCGGCGCACCAGGGTGGGGTGGATGTCCTCCGCCGTGCGCAGCGCCCGCACCGCGTCATCGTGGCGCCCCCGCAGCCGAGCCAGGGCACGCCCGTAGTGCATCCAGTGGAAAGCCCGGCCAGACGGGAGAGGATGACGCTCGGAGTGGCCATCCTGGGCGATGCGCACCGCCTGATCAGGCTCGCCCGCTTCGAGCGCGTAGTACACCCGGTGGATTTTCACGTCGGCTCCCCCGTGCAGGAACCCTACGGAGTCGGTCTCGCCCCCGAACCGCTCGCCCAGCTCCGCGGCGGCATTCATCAGCTCGGCCACCTCACCGGGACGGCCATCCAGTAAGGCGGCTTGGGCGTGGATCGAGGTGACGAGACACACCAGGCCGGCGGTGCCGGCGGTGGTCGGCGGCAGGGTGATCGAGTCGAGTTCAGCCCGCCCCAGCTCGATCGCTCCACCGGCCAGCAGTGTGTCGGCCACGCCGAAGCCGGCCACGGACAGTGTGGTGAGGTCATCCCGCTCTTGGGCCAGGCGCCGGGCCAGAAACACGCTCCGGCGGACCAGGTCGTCGGGCGCCGCCACTCGGGACAGCCACAGCCGAGTGACGTGCACGTGCAGGTAGACGGCCAGGTCGAGCAGCTCGGCGTGGTCGGTGCCGGTGGCCAGGGTGGTGTGCAGATTGCGGATCAGCTCGGGCAGGTCAGTGGCGACGTCGGCGAATTGGCAGGCCCGATGCTGGGCGTGGATCCGGGCCACCTGATCCCGCAATACCGCCACGGGCAGTACCAGCCCGCCGGGGCGGCCGACCTCGATCGCGTCCAGCGCCAGCCGCACCGCCTCGGTGGTGGAGTCGGTGTGCCCGTTGGCCGGAGCGGGTACCGGCAGCTTGGTCAGCTCGGAGGGGGGGACCTGCAGCGCAGCGGCCAGCCGCACGATCTCCGAGAGGGTCACCGCATGCCGGCCGTGCTCGATCCGGTGCAGGGTTGAGGTGCTCATGCCCGCGAGTCCGGCGATCACCCGCAGCGACTTGCCCCGGGAGTCGCGGATCCGCCGCACCCGCCAGCCGATCGCGCGTACCTCCGTTACTTCCTCAGCGTCCACTGTGGCACCTTCGTTCACCGCGGCCGGTCCCTCACCGCTGCCCCGGGGCCGTCGCCGCGGGGCGCTACGCCGCGGTGAGGGTGCGATCACCAGGCTACTGGCCGGCTCCTCTGGTGTGGTGGGTGATCGGGGTGGTGGGGGCCGGTCTCCGCCGAGGCATCCGGTCAGCTGCTGGGCGACCCCGGCGGCCTCCCAGATCCCGACCGAGAGCCGGGCGGCCGTCGTGACGTCGAGTACCACGGTCCGCTGGTCGCCGCCTGCGGCGGGGTCGCGGGTGAGCTGCAGGGTCGCGGTGCCGTCGGCGTGGGCGCTCAGCTCGATGGTGCCGTTGGCCTCGGGGCGAAGTCCGAGTACCGGCATGGTCCAGTGGTCCCGGCTGATGTCGCCGGTCACCGCGACGTCGGGAAGGGAATCAAGTGTCATGGCCGGGCCTCTCTGCGGTCACCGCCCCCGGCTCGATGCTGCGCCGCGTCACGATGTCCACCACGTCTGATCGCTCCTTGCCGCCCCGGTTCACGGTCTGGGGCACGCCCCGCCGCGGTCAGCAGTGCACGGCCGGGGCAGGCTGCCGAACCCCGGCGGTCGGGAGGGACGGTGATCAGCAGCGTCCGAGCGTGGTCGAACGATCGCAGCGGGTGTTGCTGCGCTGAAACGCCCTCCGGATGGGCTACACCAGCAGGCCACCGGCGCTGCAGGATGCCGGCCAGGCAGGTGATCGCGGGCAGGTCGAGGAGCCGACAAGTCGCTCAGCGGCGGTCGGCACCCTGGACACAGGTCCCTGCGCCAGGCCCCGGCCGGTGGTCAGATCACCCAGGTGGGGCAGCTCCAGTGTGCTCACCGACGACACCGGCGGAGGTGAACAGGGACGGCACGCCTACACTGACCGGCCGGGACGCCGTTTCAGCGACGGCGCAGTTCGGTGCACTGCGCGGAAGCCAGCACAGAAACCAGGAGGACGGATGTCGGGGTTCATCCTCGCCCAGTACGGGGATCTTGAGCTGAGCGGGGGTGACTACACCGTCGTCGGTGCGGTCGCCGTCGTCGCTGTGGCCGCTTTGGCCGTCGGCGCCGTCCTGCTCCGGGAGGTGCTGGCCGCCGGTCAGGGCACACCCCGCATGCAGGAGATCGGCCGGGCGATCCAGGAGGGCGCCTCGGCTTACCTGAACCGGCAGTTCAGGACGTTGTCCGTGTTCGCCGTGATCGTCTTCCTGGTGCTGTTCGTGCTCCCTGCCGAGACCGTCGGCGAACGGGTCGGTCGCTCGATCTTCTTCCTGATCGGGGCGCTGTTCTCGGCGTCGATCGGCTATATGGGCATGTGGCTGTCCACCCGGGCCAACATCCGGGTCGCGGCGGCGTCCAACGAGTCCGGTGGCCGGGAGAAGGCGATGCGCATCGCCTTCCGCACCGGCGGGGTGGTGGGCATGGCCACCGTCGGTCTGGGTCTGTTCGGTGCCGCTCTGGTGGTGATGGTCTACGCCGGTCAAGCACCCCGGGTGCTGGAAGGTTTTGGCTTCGGTGCCGCGCTGCTCGCGATGTTCATGCGGGTCGGCGGTGGCATCTTCACCAAGGCCGCCGATGTGGGTGGCGACCTGGTCGGCAAGATCGAGGCTGGCATCCCCGAGGACGACCCGCGCAACGCCGCCACCATCGCCGACAACGTCGGCGACAACGTCGGCGACTGCGCGGGTATGGCCGCTGACCTGTTCGAGTCCTACGCGGTGACGCTGGTCGCGGCACTGATCCTGGGTACCGCGGCATTCGGTCTCAAGGGCTTGCTGTTCCCACTGATCGTGCCGGCGATCGGCGTGGTGACCGCGGTGATCGGCGTGTACATCACCCGGGCCCGGGCCGGCGAGCCCGGGCTACGCGCGATCAACCGTTCCTTCTACATCTCCGCGGCGATCTCGGCGGTGGCCTGCACGGTGGCCGCGTTCCTCTACCTGCCCAACAGCTTCAGCGAGCTCACCGGCGTCACCGACATCGACGGTCAGCTGAGCAGCACAGTCCCTGGCAACCCGGCCCTCATCGCAGCGATCGCCGTGATCATCGGCATCGTGTTGGCCGGGATCATCCTGTGGCTCACCGGCTACTTCACCGGCACCGAGCACCGGCCGGTCCGTGACGTCGGCAACAGCTCACTGACCGGTGCTGCCACGGTCATCCTGGCCGGGATCTCGATCGGTTTCGAGTCGGCGGTCTACACCGCCCTGGTGATCGGCGGCGCGGTGTACGCGGCGTTCCTGCTGTCCGGGTCGGTCACCGTCGCGCTGTTCGCGGTCGCGCTGGCCGGGACCGGGCTGCTGACCACAGTCGGTGTCATCGTCGCGATGGACACCTTCGGACCGGTCAGCGACAACGCCCAGGGCATCGCCGAGATGTCCGGCGACGTCAAGGGCGAGGGGGTGGGCATCCTCACCGAGCTCGACGCCGTGGGCAACACCACCAAGGCGATCACCAAGGGCATCGCGATCGCCACTGCGGTGCTCGCCGCGACGGCACTGTTCGGCTCCTACCGGGACGCCATCCTGTCCGCGGCCGCGAGCCTCAACCTGGACGCGGCGTTCAACGTCTCGGTGCCCAACGTCCTGGTCGGCCTGACCATCGGCGCCGCCGTGGTGTTCATGTTCTCCGGACTGGCGATCAACGCGGTGTCCCGGTCGGCCGGAGCCGTGGTCTACGAGGTGCGCCGCCAGTTCCGGGACAACCCCGGGATCATGGACGGGTCGGTGCGGCCCCAGTACGGCCGGGTGGTCGACATCTGCACCAAGGACTCGCTGCGCGAGCT
>JBOHFU010000022.1:0-17000 GCA_050699675.1 Pseudonocardiaceae bacterium | reverse complement strand
ATCAGGCAGATCGAGTCCAAGACGATGGCCAAGCTGCGCCACCCCTCGCGTTCCCAGGCACTCCGCGACTACCTGGACTGAGCCGAACCCCCGCCAACCCCCGGTAGGCGCTATGCGCCGCTTCAGAGGCCGGCGGCAGCGCGCCGAGCCGTTGCCCGATCTGCACCGCGGCCACAATGAAGGGCAGTGAGGTGGCCTGAAGGAACCCGGCCGCCATGGTGTGCCGCATGCCCAACTGTGACCGGTAAAGCAGCGCCGGCACCGCCCGCACCACGAACAGCGCCGCCAGGACCACCTTTGACGTGGTCGGCTTTGGCGACGACTCGGTCTTCGGCGAGCGACTCCACGTGTTCGGCCGACCGCCGAGCACCAGTTCGACGCCACAAACGACGACGTCACCACCCCGATCACCGCATCAGCCCGGCGCAGCTCGCGGTACAGGCGCTGCTCCCAGTCCTCACCGACACCGATCCCATCACGAAGATCGTCATCAAGAAACGGTGATGAATTCCACAGCTGTGACGGCTACCCGCTCGGGCAGTTGCTCGCCGATTGCTCGACGGGCCGTACGGGACCAGCGCAGCTCATCCGGCGGGCAGGTCACGCGCTGAGGGCGACCAGTAGCCTGACGCTCGCACCCCTCACCGGAGTGTTCCGCCCCTGGGCGACGGTCCCGGGGCATCGGTGAGGGCCTTACTCCGGTGAATGAAGTGGTGCTCCGTTGAACGCTGAGGACGCGCGGGCGATCGGTGCCCGCGCTCGTATGATCCGCCGTCGTCGCGGGCTGAGTCTGGACGTGGTGGCCGGACTCGCCGGTATCACCAAGACCTACTTGTCGATGTTGGAATTGGGCCAGCGCGGGTTCAACCGGCGGGGCCTGATCGAGGACCTGGCCGAGGCGCTGAGCTGCTCAGTTGCTGACCTGACCGGCCAGCCGTACCTGGCGCCCGACCGGGCGACCGCTGAGGGGCGAGCAGCGTTGCCCGGCATCAGCCTGGCGCTCAACGACTTCGGACCCGACGACGTTCCGGACATCACACCGCGATCGCTCGATGAGCTGGTGGCCTGGGCCAACAGCGCGAACGAGCATCGTGACCAGGGCCGGTTCTCGCTGGCGGGGCGTGATCTGGGCACGCTGCTGGCCGAGTTGCAGGCGCACGCGCTGACGGCCGGAGGAGCCGATCGCGACCGCGCGTTCACAGCGCTTGTGCTGGCGTGCATCGTGGCTAGCGACGTCGCGAACAGGACTGCGGGCAATACCGACTTGTCGGTCTCGGTGGCCGGACGTGGGTACGACATGGCCTGTCGGTATGGCGACGCCGGGCTGATTGGTTTCGCCCGGTGGTGCTGGGCGTTGCAACTGATGTGGCTTACCGCGCGTGGCCGCGCATCGCGGGTGCTCACTGCCGGGATCGACGAGCTAGGGCCCTCAACTCGCCTACGCGATGAGAACACGCTGCCCGCGGAGATGCTCGGCATGACGCATCTCGTGCAGGCGCAGCGTGCGGCGCGGGACAAGCAGAATGACGATGCGCACGCGCATCTGGCCGAGGCCGAGGGGATCGCCGCACGGATCGGGGAGTGCAACGGGCTGCGTATGCACTTCGGTCCTACCAATGTCGCCGTGTGGCGGTTGGGGGTGGGTATCGAGATGGGTGAGGGCGGCCGGGCCTATGAGTTGGTTACCCGGATGCCGCTGGACGTGGCCGCGCTCAACAGTCAAGAGAGGTCTGCGGCGCTGTATTTCGATCTGGCTCGGGCGCTCGTGCAGGACGGACCGAACCGCGACGCGGAGGCGATCCGTCATCTGGACACCGCAGATCGCCTCGCGCCGACCCGAATCCGTAACGACCCCATCGCCCGGGACCTAGTCGTCACGCTGGACCGCCGTGCCCCGCGTCGGGTGTGGGAGTTGGACAGCTTGCGTAACCGCTTCGGGGTCGGCGGTCAGGGTCCACGGAGTGTGGACAACTAGCCGCCGATCTCACCGCATTGTCTGCCGGGTGAACCCAGCAGAGCAATCACCTGAGACACAACAGCCCGAGCGGGGCCGGCTGACCGTGCCGGGCCGCCGTAGCGATGACGGCCGTCGGTGCACTCTGGTGGTGGTCAAGGAGGCGGACAGGTCGTGGTCAATCCACGGCCCTGGCGAAGTTGGGGTGCGGCTGACCTGCGACATCGCGGTCGCTCTGGCCGACTCGATCCTCAGGCGTGCCCGATGAGCTATGAGGACCAGTCCCACCGGTTCGTCATCACCGGTGAAGATCCCGAGGGTCACCCGCGCACCATCATCCTGTGGCGTGAGACTGATCTCGTGCACGGCAAGGTGGTACGCCGAGTGCACGTCACGCTCGACACCACCATCAGGACCACGACGATTCTCACCCAGGGGAAGGCCGTCGAGATAGCGGAGGCGATCCTGGCGGCGGCGCGGTGAGCACCACTGAGGCCGGACACCGCGCGGCTGGTGCGCGGCCAGCGTGGATGTGCGCGGCCGGGGAGATGTGTAGATCCGATCTAGACGTGCCACAGGACGCAACTTTCGACGCAGAGTTGCGCTGTATGGCACCTCCGTACGATGCGGTACTCCTTCCCCGGAGGTCACGCACAGTGACGTCAATACTTCGGGCCGGAGAAAACCGGGGTGGCGCCGCAGCGGTGCCTGTGAGGACAGCCGCTCACTCCCGCATCCTCTTGAACACTACCGTCCCCTCATCACCCGACGCGGTCGCACCGCACACGACACAAGCCGTGTCCAGTGCCCTGCCCTTCAACCACTCCCGTACCTCTACCAAACTCCACTCTTTCCCCACGCTCTCGAACAACCGCCACCACACCTCATCCAACCCTTGGCTCATGACGAAGCTCACAGTTCGATATACGGTGCACGGTGGCCGCCGATTCCAGGGCCTCCACTTCCATCTCACCCACCCGCAAGATTGGCAATGGCCCCGCTTGTCAGGCTGGTGCTGGCGCAGCAGGATAGCGACCACAGCCAGCAGCCGGACGATTTGATCCTCGGTTACTGCTGGTGATACCGACTTCTTTCCGCTGAGCTGGTCGGTGAGCTTCGCAATCTCTTCTCGAAACAGTCGGTACCATGTCCCCTGCACGCCGCGCACGGGTTCTGATGATTCCCTGTACCCGCACCACCATTCGAGGAAAGAGCGACGAATCGAGCCAGGGGAACTGTTCACTTAATGACCACCCGCGGCGCCTCGTCCGCCCGGGAACAGAAGCCGTTGCTTCAGCGTCATCCGACTTTCGGCGAACTCCCGCTGTTCCCTCTCGCTCAGGCTCAACGCCGGTCCTCATCAGTTCCGTTCCGTAAGCGGTCCTACCGGCAGGAAGTCACCGTGTGCGATCGCTTGGTTGCGGAAACGATGGTAGGGTGACGACCGCCCGGGGGGGACTCGCTGTCAGTACGAGTAGTCGCAACTCAGGACTGGTGGATGGGGACACTCGATGGTCAGCAGCCGAGGAACGTTGCGCGGTAGTCAGGGCTCACGGCGTTGTTTCGGCGCGGTGTCAGGCTTCCTGCTCAAGCTGATCCGGGAATCGGCCGGGCTCACTCAGGTCCAGCTGGCTGAGCGGCTCAGTGTGGACGTGGCCAGCGTGCAGGGTTGGGAGAGCGGTCGCCGGCCGCTGGCGGCCCTGCGCGCCGCGGACCTGGTGCAGCTGCGGTACCGGCTGTTGAGATGCGGTGCGCAGCCCACCTTGCTCGCGACGCTGGAGGACGCCATCGAGGCGGACCTGATCATCGCGGACACGGTGCAGGCCAGCGGCCAACTCATTGAGGCCGACGGGCACCCTCTAGGTGCGACTGTTCACCAATGCAAGCTGAACAACCTGATCACGTGGCCGTTCACCGGGATAGTCCCGGCCCCGCTGCGAGACTTCGTCACGGTGCGGGCGCGGCGCGGACCTGTCCCCGACCGGCCGACGCTCGCCGAGGATGAGCGGACCCGCTTCTTTGATCACCTCCTCGTGACCGCAGACGCCAACTCGCATGAATACGCCCCACTGCCCCGTCGCCAAGCGATCTACCTGCTCGGCTTCGATACCCGAACGAGCACGGCAGAGTGGCTGCGCGCCGAGCTGCTGCGCGCCCTGCGGGATGCCGGCCACACCGATCATGTTCCGTCCTGGGTGGTTGTCCGATCCTCAGCCGTCGCACTCGCCTACGGCGGCGATCGCGACCCGTTGCGGGCCTTCCTTCAGCGGACCCTGGACACCGACCAGATGGAGCGCGCGAACCTCAACTACTGGGCCTATTGGGTGGGTGAGATCGACGGCATCCAGGTCGATGACGAGTTCATGGTCCGGGTCGACCCACGGGACTGGAGCGGAGTCCGGCTGCTGGGGCACCTGCTCGAACGTCTGCATCCCGGCTCCGGGGAAGCCGAACTCGATATCCACACGGTGTGGGCGCTGCTGCTCGCCCATCCCGCTCTGCTCAGTGACCATCCCGGTCTGCGATCAGCAGCTACCAGCATGGTCGACAAGCTTGCCGCGGATCGCGATCTCAGTGGGCAGGCGCGGCGTGAGTTGTCGGACATCGCCTACGCGGTCCGCTTCGTAGACCGGTAGTAGGGTCGCCGGTCGTGGAGCAGCCGGACGAGCAGCACGCCGCGATCGCAGAGTTCGCTTTCGAGCTCGGCGTGCTCAAACGGATGCGGCGCACCGGCTGGTGGTATGTGGGAGTCCGGGATCCCGAGTCGGTCGCGGAGCACAGTCTGCGCGTCGCACAGCTCGCCTCGCTCATCGCCGCGATCGAGGGTGCCGAGCCAGGTCATGCGGCGCTGCTCGCCGTCTGGCACGACTCGCAGGAAACCCGCACCGGTGACATCCCGCACACCGCCCGGCCCTACCTGAACCAACGCTGCCCCGAAATGATCACCGCCGATCAGACCGCCTTGTTACCCGATGCCGCCCGCAAGACCGTGCAGGAGGCGGTCGCCGAGTACGAGGCGCAGCGGACTCCCGAGGCGCGCTGCGCCAGGGACGCCGACCAGCTCGAATGCTTGATCCAGGCGATCGAGTACCAGGACGCGGGCTACGCCAGGGTGCAGGCTTGGATCGACTCCGCACGCCACGGCCTGCGTACCGACACCGCACGCCGCGTCGCCGACGCCGCGCTACGCATATCCCCGCTCGCGTGGCGGGATCACTGACCAGCTCACCGAACTCGTCAGGAGAGTTGACCGCCGGGTCCGTGTCGTGGAGCTGCCGCTGACCGAGTACTCGCGGCACGAGTTCGAGGTTGCCTACCCGCGGCTGACCGAGGTCGGTGAGGAGATCCACATCCTGGACAGGGCGCTGCACCCGGAGCTCGACCCACCTGTCGCGGGTGGAGCTGGGTGAGGCGGTCGCCACCGCCGAACTGGTCGACAACTGGACCCGGGAGACGGGCGCGAGCCAGGCGGACCGGCAGGCGGCTGCCGACTTGGCAGAGGCGGTCGCGAGTGAGTTCCTCGCTTGGCGGGAAGCGCTCGCCAGCGGGCTGGTGAAGCTGCAACGCGACGCCCTCGACGCGGAGACCGCCGCGACGACGATGAGTGCGTACGTGCCCGCGCTGATCCCGGGGCTGATGCAGATCTCTGAGTACGCCGCTCATCTCGTGGCTGGTGAGAATCCGGACCGTGAGGATGTCCCCGAGGCAGTGGCGGTGCGGATGCAGCGCCAGGTCATCCTTTACAGCCGGGCTAAGACCCTGCGATGGGTGATCAGCGAGGCCGGGCTGCGGTGGCGAGTCGGGCCGTCAGAGGTGATGGCCGCCCAACTGGACCGCCTCGCGGCGCTGGCGGTCGAGCCGCATCTGGACCTGCGGGTGCTCCCGTTCGAGCGAACTGCGCCGGTGTGGCACGACCACGGTTTCACCATCCTCGCGGACCGGGCTGACGGCGAGCCCGATCTGGTTCATCTGGAGCTGCTGACGGGGCTGGTCAACATCACCGACCCGACAGAGGTTGCGCAGTACCGCGCCGCGTACGAGCGGCTGGCGGACCTGGCGCTTCGCGGCGTCGAAGCCGTGCCGTTGATCCACCAGGTGCGAGCCGAACTGCTATGAAGCACTGAGCATTCTACCCAGCATGCTCGTCAGCTCGCACGCATGCCTGTAACGCCGACAAAGCCACTGCACCGAGACTTGATGGATCCATCGACGACGAGCCCGGAGAGTCAGCCGCCGACAAGCGCGTTGACAGCGTCGACGTCCAACGGGCCGACCCGGCGCAGCCATCGAGCCCGTCGAAGGCCCGATCGTGACGATCACCTCGCAACCGGCGTCGATGGCCGCCGAGTGTAACCGATCCGCCGTTCCCAGACCCGCTCTCCGATGCGGCGCGGAGATGGTCCGGCGTCACGCGACGAACGACAGAGCGAGGCATCAGGGCGACGATGATGACGTCGGCGGCGGCGGATCTGTGGTATCCCCGTTGGAGGTCGACGCGCGACGTACTGACGATGCGATGATCATTGCGCGCTGCTTGCGCTCCACTCCTAACGTGTGACGCGAATACCCTGGGGACTTTTGACTTCTTGGGTACCGGTTCGTGGCCGTTCTCGAGGCATGAACCGGTACCCGTTGTGGTGGTGCGCTGCTTTCTGGAGGTGACGCTTTGGGTGATACAGTGGTGTGCCGGTTTGTGGTTGTTCCGGATCGCATGATGGCGCTTGACCTGTTGTTGCGGCTGCGGTCGCACGCCCGCCTCGTGTCATACCCCTCGGGCCGGCCGGGTCCATTGTCCGCAGCGGGCCTGGCTACCGGTCTGAAGGGCGTCCGCGGTCTGGCCGATGTCGAGACTGCCGTGCGCGGCGCCTACGGGTTCCTCGGATGAAGATTCTTGTCGTAGACAGGCATCCGGTGATGCGCTTGGGCCTCGTAGCGCTTCTCCGTACCGAGGACGACATCCTGACCATCTACGTGGCAGAAAGCATGAACGATGCTGCGAGCATCGTGGCGAGTGAGCAGCCCGATATCGTGGTTCTGGATTTTATTCTCAAAGCGCAGCAGAGCGGGACAGAGCTGTGCCGACAGATCAAGTCAGCACCCGATCCGCCCGGTGTCGTGATCTACACTGACAATGATGCCGAAGTAGATCTGTTCTTGTGTCAATTGTCAGGCGTGGACAGCTATGTGCACAAGGACGAAGAGCCCGACCGGCTGCTCGAAGCGATACGAGCGACCTACGCAGGAAAGCGGGTGTGGTTCATCGGCAGCGAGGGAACGCCCGACCCCAACCGACAGCAAGCCGTCCGCCAGCATGCTTGCTTGACGCCCAGAGAGCGGCAGATCTTTTCATTCATGCTTAAACGCTATACCAACTCGAATATTGCCAAGGAGCTGGGAATAAGCACGCAAACTGTGAAGAATCATTCCTCCAACGTGCTACGCAAGCTCGGTGTCAACCGCCGTACAGACCTGCCCTGCGAGCAGCCGTCAAGCTTTTATGACCCTCTTGCACGCCACCTGAGGACCTGACATAACGGAGGTACGTCTGAGCACAACTGAGAACGGTCTAGCTCCGTGGACGATACGTCGCGTCATCGTGTTGTTTCGGTCGTACCGGCGCCGTCTGTCGGTTGTGGCGCTCATCGTGATCGTGACGGCCGGGCTTGGCGTGGTGAATCCGCTGCTGATCAAGCCGGTGTTCGACAACGCGCTGTTCTGTGTCCAAGGCTGTCCGAACTTGCCGCTGCTCTTCTGGTATGTCGGGGTGATGGTCGCGATCCCGATTATGGCGGGCGCGCTCGGCGTCGCGCAGAACTACCTCGCCAACGTGCTCGGCCAACGAGTGATGCAGGACCTGCGGAACAGCCTTTACGCCCACCTACAACGCATGCCCCTGCGGTTCTTCACCGAGACAAAGACCGGCGAAATCCAGTCCCGCCTCACCAACGACGTCGGCGGCGTACAGACCGTCGTCACCGAAACCGCCGCGTCGATCCTGTCGAACACCGTGGCTCTCGTCAGCACAGTCGTCGCCATGCTTATACTCTCCTGGCAGCTGACCGTGCTCTCGCTCGCGCTCACGCCCATATTCATCTGGTTGACGATCCGCGTGGGAAGCGCACGACGCGCCGCCACCTCATCCACCCAACAAACAAAGGCCGAACTGTCCACGCTATCGCAGGAGACGCTGTCGGTCTCCGGCATCCTCCTCTCGAAATCGTTCGGCCGCCAACCTGAGGAAATCGCCCGCTTCCGTGAGCACAACGCCCGGCTCGCCGACCTGCAAATCCACCAGCAGATGATCGGCCGAACCTTCTTCGCCGCCGTAGGCGTATTCTTCTCGATAACCCCCGCGCTCATCTACCTTACCGCAGGCATGGTCGGCACGAACAACACACTCACGGCAGGGACGCTGGCGGCGTTCACAAGCTTACAAAGCCGGATGTTCTTCCCTATCAGTACGCTGCTGCGAGTATCCACCCAAGTACAGTCATCGCTGGCGCTGTTCGAACGGATCTTCGCCTACCTCGACCTGCCGCACGACATCATCGACTCGCCCCGCGCAACGGAACTCGCACCAGACCAGGTGCGCGGCGCAATCCGCCTACGCAACGTCTCATTCCGCTACCCCACAACCAACGGGACCACATCGCAGCGTTGGGCATTGACCGACCTCACCCTCGACATCACCCCAGGCCAACTCGCCGCCGTCGTCGGCTCCAGCGGCTCAGGCAAAACCACCCTGTCCTACCTGCTGCCCCGCCTTTACGACGTCACCAAGGGCGCGGTGCTCATCGACGGCCACGACGTGCGCCACCTACGCCTGCACTCGCTCGCCCGGACCATCGGCATGGTCACCCAAGAGACCTACCTGTTCCACGCCTCGGTCCGCGATAACCTGCGCTACGGCGACCCGCACGCCACCGACGCCCAGCTCGAGGCCGCCGCCCGCGCCGCAGCTATCCACGACCGGATCCTCGAACTCGACGATGGCTACGACACCCTCGTCGGCGAACGCGGCTACCGCATGTCAGGCGGCGAAAAGCAGCGGATCGCGATCGCCCGCGTCATCCTGAAAGATCCAAAAATCCTCATCCTCGACGAAGCCACCTCAGCGCTCGACACGGTCAACGAACGGCTCGTCCAACAAGCGCTAGCCCCACTCATGGCCAGACGAACCACCGTAGCGATCGCGCACCGATTGTCCACGATCCTCGCCGCCGATGTGATCTTCGTGCTCGACCGCGGCCGGCTCATCGAACAGGGCTCCCACCAAGAGCTACTCGACCGCGGCGCCGTCTACGCCCAGCTGTACTTCCAACAATTCGGCCCCGGCACCGTCGAGGCCCGCTCTTAGCGCGCATACAATCGCTGCGTGCGCGTCACCTGCTAGAGCTTGTAGTCGTAGAAGGTGCCTGGGGTGTGGCTGGGGGCGAGCAAGACTTGGATTAGGGCGGTGAGTGGGGTTTCGGCCAGCCCGAGCAGCTTGTTGACTGCGTCCACGTGAAAGCCCAACTGGGTGTGGCAACCAAGCCCGAGCGCGGCCGCCGCCAAATAGAGCCGTTGCACGATGATCCCGGCCTCCATGTTCTGCACCCGGTACCAGCGGTCGCCGTAGGCAGCCAGCCTCGGCTCGTAGTGTGCGACCGGGAAGAAGCAGAGGTTCACCTGGAACAGGTTGAACATCATCGAAGTGACCGCCGCTTGCAGCTCGGCGCGGACCTCGCCCGCACGGACCTGCTCGAGCGCGTGCCGGGCGGGATCGTAATAGTAGACGCCGGAATCGACGCCTTCGACATTGTGGACGGCGCCGAAGAGCATGGTATGCCGGATGACGGACTCGTCATTCCCGAGGTCGCTCGCATAGCCTCGCATGCTGCCCGAGAGCAGTGCGGACAGCTGGTGACGGCTCAAGGTGCCAGGGCTGAAATGCCCCTTGGAGGAGCGGCGACGATCCAGCCCCTCGAGCAGGTCCAGGGACGCTGCGGGCAACGGCACCGAGCGGATCGACCCGGGCGCATCGGCCAGCACAGGGGACGGGCTGTCGCCTTTGGGCCACGGGCCGCCACCCTGTTGCATGGCAACCTCATGGAGCCTGGCGGGCAGGGGATACAACCCGATCGACCGCGGGTGCGGCGTGGCCGGCTGGCCGACGAGGCCGTCCGCGCCGGCAGGCGCTGGGTCAACGGCAGGCGCCTGGGCGAGCGTGATCACGGCGTAGACGCTCTCGTAGGCGGGATCGAGCCCGAGGAGACGATCGAGCGCTGCGTCCGAGAACTGAAAGTTCACCGTCGGATCGAGAGCGTGCCGGGAGGCGACCGCGAGGCACTGGCCGAGTACGACGCCAGCATCCAGGCTGTGTAGCCGGTAGCTGAACTCTCCGTACTTGAACACGTTCTTCCAGAACGCGACGCTGATCAGCAGGCTCAGCCCGGCCTCTGGTGCCCCGTCGCGGAGTACGTCGAGGTAGTGGTGAGCCGGGTCGTAGTGGTACACGCCCGGCGGAACGGGCTGGTCTGGGCCGACGAGCAGGTACAGCTCGCACGGGTACCGGGCGCCTCCCGCCGGGACCGGACGCAACGTCT
Organism: Pseudonocardiaceae bacterium; assembly: GCA_050699675.1. Taxonomy (GTDB): domain Bacteria; phylum Actinomycetota; class Actinomycetes; order Mycobacteriales; family Pseudonocardiaceae. The sequence goes on along the minus strand of JBOHFU010000022.1, from coordinate 6,461 downwards.
TTGCCGCGGAGGGTCTCGAGCGTGCGGCAGCGCGGCGACGCCCGGTGGGGCTCACCTCGCCCGGCGCGATCCAGCGTTGCCGGGTCAGCCCGTAGACGTCGCGGAGAAACCGCCCCAAAGGAAACGCACTCCTCGCATGATCGTCGGCCGGACCGTCCAGCGGGACCTTCGGGCAACCGCGGTACAGCTTGAACAGGCTGGGGGCGTTGTCCCAGTCGACCGTCTTCGGTATCGGACGGCTCTCACCGACGCGCACGTACTCCCGGCCGACGCTGTCGCGGTTCATGACGCGGTGACCAGGTCGACGGCCGAGACACCGAAACGCTCCTCGACAGTCTCAGAAAGCAAGAACCCGAGCAACGACCGCTCGAACGGCCGGATACCCAAACGCGTCAAATGCAGATAGCTACAGTTGACGATTACCCGCCAGTTGTGGAACCGGGCACTCGTCCGCATCATCTCCAGATGCGCGGCGTTGCCCGCCAACGCCCGGTGAAAAGCGCTGTGCGCGGTCACCTCGTCGTTGAACCACACGCCAGGCTCGTGCACGGACAGGGTGACGTGCCCGGCAGCGATCAACGCCTCAGAGCGTCGGTACAAGCGGTGCACTGCGTGGACCCAGTCGCGGACGAACGGGACATCGCCGCCGGTGCCCTCCACGGTGTCGAGCACCTGCTGGAGACGCCCGACGAGCGCGGGCGCGCGAGCGCGGTACTGCTGCTCGAAGAATGACCGCAGCGCAGCCGGGTCCGGGGCGCACATGATCCTGACCTCGGCGTGGGCCCGGTATGAGACGTACCCCCGGGTGATCGTCCCAGCGGAGTGGGCGGTGGCCCACATCAGGTCGAGCGCCAGGTCAAGACGGGAAACGCCGCCGCGGATACAGTCCATCATGGCGAACGTGAGGTCGGTGGTGGCGACGTAGAAGTCCTCGAGCAGGCTGGCGGTGGCTTCGCTGCCCACCACGTCGATCCGGCGGTCGCAGGGCAGGTACTGGATCGAGTTGTCCGGGTAAAGCGGAGACAACGGCCCGGTTTCGCGTTCAGCCTTGGCAAGCCGCTGGTGCGCCTCCAGCAGCGTCGCCTCGTCCACGCACACCGTCGACGGGTGTGCGGCCAGCCAGCTCCCCACCTGGTCGGCGACGGCCGGAATGACGACCCGGTCGAAGTCATCGGCGGTCGTGTGGAAGCGCAGCCGCAGGTGCGGGCCGCGCAGCCAGTGGCGAACGAAGAAGCTCGGTCGGGGAGCAAGGCTCGCGAGCAGTGGGCGGACACAGTCCAAGATCAGATCGTCGCTGCGTTGATCGTCGTAGTAATAGACGCCGATGTTGTGCCAGCTGGCCTCGTCGTTCATCGTGGGTCCTTCCCCCCGGCGATCTCGGTGAGCGTGCTTTGGAGCAGGAACAGCAAGTAGGTCTCTTCAGCCACCTTGATTCCGAGCCGGTTGTTGTGCTTGTGCAGGCACTGGAACAGCAGCGGCTCGAGGGCAAGCCGCTGGGCAGTGAGCCGGTCGGCCAGGGACGAGACCGACGCCACCCACCGCGCGCTGACCCCGTCCAGGTGATAGCCCGCCCCTGGCCGAGCCTCGTCCAGCAGCCGCCGGGCGACGTCGTCCAGCTGTGCGCGCTGCCCCTGGTATCGCTGCTCGAATTGGATCTCGTAGCGCGCGTGGCGATCGAGATCGCCCGCGGCGTTCCTGGTACCCCAGTCCCGGTAGCTGTAGCGGAAGAACCGCGACAGTCGCTGCGGGTCGGGGATGACCACCGCGGCGGCGATCAACATCATCGCCAACGCCCGGCCGGCGCGCCGCTGCTCGTTGGGGTTGGTGGCGATCAACTCGAGGGCCAGCGCGGAGGAGTCCATGAAGTGCGGTTCGAACGCCGCCACACCCGCCGGTCCACCCAAGCGATCCCCTTCCGGGACGTAGGCGACGTAGCGCAGTGAGTTGTTCGGTTGCAACGGCTCGAGGACCACCCGACCGAACTCGTGCTGCGAGAACCAACCGGCGGCCCGCAGGTAATCCTCGGAGCGCACGACCGTCTGTGACGGGCAGCGGGCGAAGAACCGGCCGATGCGGGCCTCGATCACGCGTTCGACCGGTCGTGCTTGCGCCCGGCCACGCAGCAGGACGCGGAGTCGGACGTGCGGGCCGCCCTGCCAGTACCTGATGAAGAAGAATCCGTCGATCAGACCGTCAGCGGCCAGCTCGCCGACGAGCGGGCGGACGGCGCAGCGCAGCAGGTCGTTGAGCGCGTCGTGGTAGTACAGGTGGGCGCTGACCCAGCGCGTCGCATTGGCGCGGGGGTGATCAGCGGTCGAACTCGAAGACGCATTCGCTGGCATAGCCGGCGTTCCCGTCAGTGACGAGCAGGTCATCATCGGTTGGCAGGACCTCCTGGAAGACGAGCATCAGATCGGGCTGGGCGGCGATCTGCGCAAACACGCGGAGAAAGACCTGGTTGGAGAAATCGACGTAGCAGGGCTTGCGGTTCTTGCCCACCCTGATCGGTGCGCCGGTTGCAGTGGCAGCCCGGACGAAGCACTGCCGCGGGATGCCGTGCTCGGCCAGCCAGCGCGTCACCCTGATCAGATGAGACAGCGCCGACTCGCTCTTCTCGGGCAGCGGGGCATCGCCGGGGCCGACCACCCAGGTCGCGCGAGCGATGACGACGTTGCCCAGGCACAGCCGGGGAAACCGTCGCACCCCCTGGCCAGGCGTCAGGAAGGACAGCCCCGACAATCGTTGCGGGAGCCCGCAGAACGACGACACGCCGAACGCCTGCATCAGCAGCCGGTAGGTCCAGGGCAGCGCCCAGTCGACCAGGATGCCGAGATGCAGGGGGACGACCAGCGCTGCGCGGGACCTCCAGACCAGCCGCAGCCGGTCCGTGGTCTCGTCGTGGACGACGTCCAGGTCACCAAGAGAGATCTGCTCGGCTGCCGGACGGTTGCTCACGCTGCCGGGATAGGTGATCTCGTAGGGGGCCGGCGACAGCCGCAGGTTCAGATTCGAGCCGGCGATCGTGGCCACGTCCGCGTACACCACCCCGCTGTCTGCGGGCAGCCCCGGCGTGGGGTGCGCGTCGCCGTGTGCCCGTGCGGCACACCGTTGCAAGCGGGCGTGCGCGCGCCGGAAACCGGCATCAGTGTTGTTCAGGACGAAGGATGCCGTTCCGTTCCTGATCATCGGCTGGCCGTAGAACGCGACCGAATCGCGGGGCTGCACGAACTCTGGCAACACAGCGACGAAGTCGGCCAGCTCACTGCGGTCGAGCTGGCGGATCCCGGCCTGGTCGACCGGCGCCTTGCGCACCTGCGCGGTGATCTGCCGCCGCAGCTGCTTGATCCGGTCCAGCGGGTCCAGACCCGCGGTGGTCACCAGCCACGGCTGGTTGAGGATCGTGCCGAGGTCCGCGCCGGGCCGGCGCCCTTCGTCGCACACCGCGCGACACCACTCGAGGAAGCCGACTGTCGAGCCGGGCCCGTAGCGATCGGAGAAGAAGGCCGCCAGCGCCAGGCGTGGCGCCAAGTTCCGGTCGTACAGGCCGCTCAGTCCCGCCAGCAGGCGCAGGTCATCGAGCACACCGGCCCAGTCGGGCAGCGCGAAGCGGTAGTCCAACCCCGCCACGACGGTGTCCTCGAAGACCGCGTTCTTGGCCGGCACCCCGGGGACCCCGGAGCCCTGCCGGGTCCAGTCGAGCTGCGTGTACAGCCTATGCAGCGTGGCGTCGACGGCGCCGATCGATTCGAACCGTTCATGTGCCCGGTTGCCGTCCACGAGCCCGGCTAGCTGCGCCCGCAACCGGTCCAGCAGCTCGCGGACCACGCCGACGCGTTGCCCGGTGCAGCCCGCCAGCGCGTCGGACAGCTCGCCGAGATGGTCCAGCGACTGGTCGGCGACGTCCAGCTGCGCCTCCAGCAGTCCCACGTCGACCAGATGGTCGAGGTAGGCGGCGACCTCAGCAGCGCCAGACGTCGGATCCAGCGCGGCGACCGCCGCGGCGACCGGGGCGTAGCAGGGGTCGGGTGCGGCACGGATCACCTCCAGCACCCGCCGCAGGGTAGGTGTCACAGCCACCTCGACCACCGCCTCACCACCGCCCTGAGACAAGGCGCTGCTGCGGCGGGTGAGCAGCCGCAGCAACGCACCGTCCTGCGCGACGCTGGGGTTGATGCGCAGCCGCACACGCGACGTGATCTCAGGCCAGGACGCCAGCTCGCGGCGCAAGTGCAGCGCGATCCGCACGGCCGGCTCGACCGCGCTGCGGCGCGTCCAGGCACCGGCGCAGCGCACCGGGTAGGGGCCGGCAGGCGTCCAGCGGCCCTCGGCGAGGCTGGTGAAGGTGCTGTACGGGGTGGTCTTCGCGGCCGCTCGGCCCACGTATTTCGCCAGGCTGGCCTCGAGCTGGTCATCCGGCCGCGCCGCAGGGCCGGCGGCCAGCCACTTGACGAGCTCGGCGTACAGATCCGGGCTGGCAAGGACCAAGCCCCGCTGAAACCAGTCGTCGCCGGCGGCGCCGGCCAGCGCCAGGAGCTTGTCGACAGACTCCGCCTCCCGGGTGGCTTCGGCACGTGCCCGCAGCGCGTCGCGCTGCGCCAGGCTCTGTTGCCACGCGGCGATCCTGGGGGCGAGATCGGCTGGCAGCACCGCCCACACGCCGTCGTCGAGGACGCCTGGTCGCGGCGGCCGCGCCTGGTACACGCAGCGTCGCAGCGCGATCAGACGGCCGCGCAAGGCCGGGTCGTCCACCGCGCCGACCACGTCGTACAAGGCCTGCGACAGCTGCTCGCCTTCGATGCGCAGCCGGTCGGAGAGGTCCAGCAGCTCGTCGATCGCGCGGATGGTCGCCTCGCAGCGCAAGCGACGCAGCACCTCCATCGGCAGTCCCGCGACCCGCACGACGAAGCTCGGCACCACCGGACGCACCCGGTCCGAGCGGACGGCGAGCAGCTCGTGCCGCAACCACGCCACGCGGCTCATGGGAACGGGTGCGGGTGCGGGTTGAGCTCGTCGTGGGTCAACGGGCGCGGGTGGTAGCCCAGCTCGTAGCCGATGCGGTAGAGCCGGTCGAGGCCGTGGATGCGTTGGTTGTCGTAGCCGAAGACCATCGGCACAGCGCCGGGCACGATGACCTTGACGCAGGCGAACTGCTCCAGCGCGTGCTCTGGGCCGGTCTGGTCGACGACGATGACGTCCAGCCCGGTGTCCAGGTAGCGACCGATCACCTCGTGCACGTCGGCGGACAGGTCCTCGCTAGGCACGTGCAGGCCGCGAAACGCTTCGGTGAACGTCTGCCGCCGAGGCGTGTCAACCAGAAACGACAGCCGCTCGAACGCCTCTGGCGCGTAGTAGAGCGGTGCGTGATCCGCCATCTCACGGACGTTGACCGGGTCGGCGACCATCGTCACGATCCGGTCGCGGTCGTCCCGATACCCGTGCGAGGCGTACTGCAGCTGCCGGGCCAGCTCGAGCAGCGCGCCTTCCAGCGCCCGCTCCGGGTCCAGGTGCGCGCCCGCGGCGCACACCGCCTTGGGCGCCTCGACCCGATCCCGCTCGTCGACCGCCATCACCCACACACACGGGATCCGCTGCTCCAGCGTGGTGTTGAAGACGTGGATCGTGTGCCCGGTGGTGTGCTCGATCCGCTCGATGATCAACGCCGGCGTGCGGCCGCGCAGCGACGCGACCTCGACTCGGGGCACGGGCAACCGCGCGTACCAGGTCAGCAGGAACGCGTCCCGCTCAGCCACCTCCAGCAGGCCGTACAGGATCGCCTCCTCCAGGCAGCCGCCGAGCGCGCACCCGTTGGAGTTCTCGGACACGAACGAACGGCCGGCCGGGTCCCGGTGGCGCATCCCGTAGTAGGCGTAGCGCTCGGGAACGAGTAGCGGGCGCTGCTGGGCGAACGAGTAGCCCCACACCCAGCTCAGCGTCAGATCATGGTGATACCGCTGGAAACGGTAGCCGGGCAGCGCGTACTGCGCCTCGGAGTGCAGACCCAGCCTGGTCGGGTCCAGCGCCTTGTCCCCCAGCTGGCGATAGCTGGCCCGGACCACGGTCCGCTTGCCGCAAGGCGCCAGCCCGCCATAGCGCTCGAGCGCCTCGGTGACGGCGGTGATCTCGGCTGCCTGGACGTTCAGCGTGCGGCCGGAGCCGTTCGATCGGTGCAGCGACTGGCGCAACCCGATGGGCGCTCTGGCGCCCGGGAACATCGAGTCGCCGGTCTTGGTCAGCTTGGGGATGACCCCGACCTGGGCGTCGACGTACCGGGTGAGCAGCCGGTCCCGGTCCGCGGCACCCGACAGCGGCCGGACCCGGTAGCCCGCCGGCGAGGCCTTGGGCCGTGGCCTGGTCACGATCCGGGCGGCCTGTTCGGTGTCGTCGGGCAGACCACCGCATGCCGCACACCACGGGTCGGGCAGGAAAGGGTGCACCCTGGTCACCAACCCGGCCAGGTCCAC
>JBOHFU010000021.1:0-17036 GCA_050699675.1 Pseudonocardiaceae bacterium | reverse complement strand
CGCAGGTGATGGCCGACGGGTTGGACATCATCCTCGGCGACCCGGATGTGCGGTCGGTGTTCGTGAACGTCTTCGGCGGGATCACCGCCTGCGACGAGGTGGCCACCGGCATCGTCCAGGCGCTGAGTATTCTGGGAGCGACCGCTACCAAGCCGCTGGTGGTCCGGCTGGATGGCAACAACGTTGCCGACGGCCGCCGGATCCTTGCGCAAGCGGCCCACCCGCTGGTCACCATGGTCGACACGATGGACGCCGCGGCCGACAAGGCCGCCGAGCTCGCCGCATCGACTTATGCCAAGGGAGCCTGACCGGTGGCAATCTTCCTGACCAAGGATTCGAAGATCATCGTCCAGGGGATGACCGGCTCGGAGGGCCGCAAGCACACCCAGCGGATGCTCGACGCGGGCAGCCAGGTCGTCGGCGGGGTCACTCCGGGTAAGGACGGCCAGGCCGTCGACTTCCAGGGTGCGTCACTGCCGGTGTTCGGTTCGGTCGCCGAAGCGATGGCCGGTACCGGCGCGGATGTGAGCGTCGTCTTCGTCCCGCCGCGCTTCGCCAAGGCCGCGGTCATCGAGGCGACCGACGCCGGCATCGGGTTGACCGTGGTGATCACCGAGGGGATCCCGGTGCATGACACGGTTGCGTTCTGTGCCCATGCCGGCGCCACCGGGCTGGCGGCGAATCCAGTGCGAACCCGCATCATCGGGCCGAACTGCCCCGGGGTGATCAGCCCCGGCGCCTCCAATGCGGGCATCATCCCGGCCGACATCACCGGCCCCGGCAAGATCGGGCTGGTATCCAAATCCGGCACCCTGACCTACCAGATGATGTTCGAGCTGCGCGATATCGGTTTCTCCACCTGCGTGGGCATCGGTGGTGACCCGGTGATCGGCGCCACCCATATCGATGCCCTGCAGGCCTTCGAGGACGACCCCGACACCGCGGCGGTGGTGATGATCGGCGAGATCGGCGGGGACGCCGAGGAACGCGCCGCCGACTACATCAAGGCCAACATCACCAAACCGGTGATCGGTTACATCGCCGGCTTCACCGCCCCCGAAGGTAAGACCATGGGCCACGCCGGTGCCATCGTGTCCGGCTCGGCCGGCACCGCCGCAGCGAAGAAGGAAGCCCTCGAGGCGGCCGGTGTCCAGGTCGGCAAGACACCCAGCGAAACCGCGGAGCTGACCCGCGAGATCATGCTGGGGTAGGTGGCTCTTCAAGTACCGCCAACCCGGCTGACGAGGATCTCTCACTGCCACCAACCTTGCCGGCCGGGCGGCGTAGTCCCCCAATCCGGTTACATCAGGGGCGCGTCGGCCAGCTGATCGTCCTGAATGTTCCACACGGCTGCGAGGGTGGCGACCGTGAGCCTGCTGGCGCCGGTGTCCGGTACTTCCTCCACCGCTGGCGGCCACCGTCGCGGCCGGACCTCAGCGAGCTGGGGCGCGACGATGGGCGTCGCCTTCCTGCCAGCCGTCGCCGGCTACCTTGCCATCGCCGCGCTGCTCGCCCTGCTTGGAGCCGCCGGTGGAGCCTCCGGTGGGGTGGAGGGCCCGCTGGCCGCTGTGGCTCAGGCCGGCGCAGTGGGCTGGCTAGTCGCACACCAGGTCCCGCTGACCATCGATGGGGCCCCGCTCGGTGTCCTGCCGCTGCTGCCCACCCTGCTGCTTGGCGCGCTGGTGGCCCGCGGTGCGGCCCGGGTCGGGAGCCGCTGCGGGATCCACACACCTGCCGACGCGGGGTGGGTGGCCGGGGCGATCGCCGGCACCCACGGCGTCCTGGGCGCGGTCCTGGCGCTGGTGGCGACCCCGGCGACGATCACCGCGGATCCCGTGCACGCCGCCCTCGGGTGCGCGCTGGTCGCCGGCGCCGCGGCGGGTCTGGGCCTGGCCCGGCCCTGCGGGTTACTGCCTGCTGCGCTGCGCCGGGCACCTGGCTGGGTACGGCCCGGCCTCGTGATAGGCGCGTGGGGCTCGGCGGTCCTGCTCACCGCTGGTCTCGCCGTGGTGCTGATAGGTCTGGGTGTGTCCGCGCCGGAGGCCTTCCAGATGTCGGGATCTGACGCTGGCAGCGCTTTCGGCCTGGCCCTCCTGTCGATCGGGTACCTGCCCAACGCGGCGATCGCTGGACTGTCCTGGTTGGCCGGATCCGGCTTCTCGATCGGGGCGCTGTCGGTCAGCCCGGTCGCGATGGTGGTAGCGCCGGTACCGGCGCTACCACTACTTGCCGCTCTGCCACAGGGCCCGGTGCAGCCGTGGTGGGGCATCGTGCTCGCGATTCCCCTGCTGACCGGGGCTGCGATGGGACGCCGTTGCATCGCGGCTGCCTCCGACCTGGTAGGGCGGCTGCGGGTGCTCGGGGTGGCCACCGCAGTGCTCGCCCTCGGCAGTGGGGTGCTCGCGGCGTTGGCCGGCGGGCGGTTGGGCTCAGCGAGGTTCGATCCTGTCGACGTTGCGTCGGGGTCTCTCGCGGTCGCGCTGCTCGGCGCGACGTTGCTGGGCGGCTGCGCTGCCACGCTGCTGTCTACGCATGCTGTGCCGCTGCCGGTGGACGGTGCGGCGGATCAGGTGCCTGCCCAGGCCGGTCTGGGCGACGGGACGGGCGCCGAGGAGGAAGCCGAGGCGCAACCGGCGGAACCTGACTGCCTGCCTGGGGACGATCCGCCTGACAACCAAGAGCACCAGGTTGCCCACCAGCGCCCGGATTAGCAATGTCCCGGTCCAGGTAACGCTCCGGTCTGCCGTGCGCAGTGCAGTATCGCGTCGGTACTACGGTCGGCGTCCTCGTCGGTGGTATTCCATCCCGACACGCTGATGCGCATCGCGATTCTCCCGTTCCAGTTGGTGGGTCCGCACCAGCAGGTGCCATCGGTTTGGACGGCCGTGATCAGGCGGTTGGTGGCCTCATCGGAGTCGGCGGCGGCGAGGACCTGGTTGAGCGCCACCTCGTTGAGGATTTCTAACCCGGCCCGGGCCAGCGCGTCACCGATCCGGCGAGCCTGCCGGCATGCGTTTTCCACAAGATTCGCTATTCCGGTGCGGCCAAGACAGCGAAGTACCGCCCATATCTCGATTTGGCGTGCGCGTTGTGAGGACTGGGGCGTGTGGTGCATCGCTTCGAAACCGCTGTCCGGGGGGAGATAGTCGGCGACGGAGGCGAAACTGCGGCGGAGGTGCTCAGCGTCGCGAACGAACACGATTCCGCTGTCGTAGGTGACATTGAGCCACTTGTGTGCATCGGTGGCCCATGAATCGGCGCCGGTCAGGCCGGTGACGAGGTGTTGGCGGGTGGGATCGGCCAGCGCCCACAGACCGAAGGCACCGTCGACATGCAGCCACGCGTCATGCTCCCGTGCCCAGGACACAATCTGCGGGAATGCATCGAACGCCCCGGTATTGACCTCCCCCGCCTGGGCGCACACGATGACCGGTCCCTCAATACGGGGAAGCAACTCAGCTCGCATCCGTCCCTGTCCATCAACCGGGACACGGTGTACTCGATCCCGGCCAAGCCCGATCACACCCAGTGCCTTGAACAACGTGGAATGGGCCTTGTCGCCGGCTACCACGGTCAACACCGGTGCTCCCGACAGGCCCTGGCGCTGCACGTCCCAACCCAGGCGGGCGAGCTGATGATCCCGTGCGGCGGCCAGTGCCGTGACGTTGGCCATGGTCGCTCCGGTAACGAACGCGGCCTCGCAGGTGTACGGCAGCCCGAACAACTGCACCAACCAATTCCGGGTGACCTCATGCAGGCGGGCCGCCACCGGACTCATCACCGGCAGAGCGGCGTTTTGATCCCACGCCATGCCAAGCCATCCGGAGGCCAAGGCGATCGGTAACGTACCGCCGTTGACGAATCCGAAATATCGCGGACCGGTCGTGGCCACCGTCGCACCCGAGCCGACCTCGTCCAATAACGACAGTGTCTCCAGCGGATCCGACGAGTGCACTGGCAGCGGCTCATCGAAACGATCCAGACTCGCCAGCGCCGCGGGTGTCGGCGCCACCGGACGGCAGTCCACGCTGTCGACGTATCGACGTGCGCGGCGTGCCGCCTCCGCGAGCAACTCGTCACGTCCAGCCCACGCCGAGAAACCGTTCACCACGCCAAACTTACTCGCCGCTGCCGTACGGGCGGGTGATGATCTCCAGGATGTGCCCGTTCGGGTCCGTGAAGTACGCGCCGCGGCCACCATCGTTGTGATTGATCCGCCCGGCCTCATGCTGGCCGGGGCCGGCGTAGAAGTCGATGCCGGCCTGCTGGATACGGGCGAAGATGGCGTCGAAATCCTCTTCGGACACCAGGAACGCGTAGTGCTGCGGGGTGATCTGGTCCGCGTCGCTGTCCACGAAATCCAAAGTGACGCTGTTGCTGGTTTCGATGGGAAGAAACGGGCCGAAAGGAGCGCCGACCTTCAGCCCCAGGATGGTGGCCAGGAAATCAGCGGCTACTTTCTTGTCACGGGCCGCGACGACCGTGTGATTCAGCTCGACGGACATGGGCTCTCCAAGGGTGTCATCGTTTAGTTCGTTCCGTACTCATTGTTCGTCAGACGCCGCCCGACTGCATTGCGCCTGCCGAGGTCGGGTGGGTGATCCGTCCTGCTCCTGGTCCGGTGGACCATCGGGATCGGAGCGTGTGGACACACGGCGCAGCAGGGTCGCGGACATGATGGCCAGGCCGAGCAGGATTACAGCGCTGAGGCCGGCGTTGAATTGCAGCCCTTGGGTGAATGCCTCACGCGCGGTGTTGAGCAGTTCGACGCCACGTTCGCCGGGTAGCTGGTTGGCTGCGGCCACTGCGCCACCCAGGGTTTCCCGGGTGGCGTCGGCCGCTTCGGGTGGGACGCCAGCCGGGACGGTGCCGGCCACCTGGTTGCGGTAGAAGGCGGTGCCGATGCTGCCCAGCACCGCGATGCCCAGCGCGATACCGAGCTCGGCACTGGTCTCTGAGATCCCGGACGCGGCACCGGCCCGTTCCGGAGGGGCCGATCCGATGATCAGGTCGGTGGTCAAGGCCGTGACCAGCCCGACCGCGAAAGATGTGATGGCGAATCCGGTCACCAGAACCGGGAGGCCGGCGTCCGCTTCGACCTGGGTGACTATCCCAAGGCCGACGACGCCGGTCAGGAGACCGGCGGTGATCACGAAGGCCGGAGGGACGGTTCGGACGAGGACCGGGGCCAGCATCGCGCCGACCAGGCCCCCGATCGCTGCAGGCAAGGTCCACAGCCCTGCCTGCAAGGGCGGCAGTCCCAGTACCAGCTGCAGATGCTGGGCGATGAGGTATTGGATTCCGGTCAGGACGAACAGGGAGAACAGGTGTGTGGTCACTGACGCGCTGAAGGTGCGGTCGCCGAACAGCCGAAGGTCGAGCATGGGGTCGGCAAGCTTGTGTTGCCGGCGGAGGAATAGGCCGCCGATGGTGAGACCGGCCACGGTCGACAGGGCGGGTAGCCATCCCAGGCCGTGCGTGGCGGACTCCTTGAGGCCGTAGACCACTAGCAGGATGGCGGCCAGGGATAGGGCGACGCTGCCCAGGTCGAGCCGGCCCGATTCGGGGTCGCGGTATTCGGGCAGCAGTACCGGTGCCGCCGCGAGCAGCAGCAGCATGATCGGAATGCTCAGCAGGAACACCGAGCCCCACCAGAAGTGCGCCAAGAGTGCTCCGCCCACCAGCGGGCCGATCGCGCTACCGGCGAGCAGGCTGGTCATCCACGCCGAGATCGCGACCGTGCGCTGCTGCGCGTCGAGGAACATGTTGCGGATCAACGACAGAGTGGATGGCATCAGGGTCGCCCCGGCGATGCCCAGCAGTGCCCGGGCCGCGATCAGCATCTCGGGGGTCGTGGAGAATGCGGCGAGCCCCGAAGCGACGGCGAAGCCGGTGGCGCCGACAAGCAGCAGCCGCCTGCGGCCGATGCGGTCGCCCAGCGTTCCCATCGTCAGCAGGAACCCGGCGATCAGGAACCCGTAGATGTCCACGATCCACAGCAACTGGGAGCTGCTGGGTTGGAGGTCGACGCTCAGCCGCGGAACCGCCAGGTGCAGCACGGTCATGTCGAGACCGATGAGCATGGTGGGCAGGGCCAGGACCGCGAGCCCGGTCCACTCCCGGCGTCCGGCGCTCCGGCCGGCGTCAGACGCGATGTTCGACGACATCAGGCGTCCCTCCATCAGTACGTCAGGCCGCGGTTCATCGTGCGTCAACGACCAGCCACCATATAATATTTCGCTTCGGATCAGAACGTAATATAGAGTGGGCGCGTGACCCTCTCGCCCGCCCCCGCGATCCCGGCCGCCCGTGCCGGCCGTCCGCGGGACTCGTCCATCGACGCTGCGGTGCTCGATGCCACGGACACCGTGCTCGACTCGGGCTACCGCCGGTTCACCCTCGAAGAGGTCGCTCGCCGCGCCGGCACCACCAAGCCCGCAATCCGCCGCCGCTGGCCTACCCGCCAGCACCTCGTCCTCGCGGTGCTCGCCCGGCGGCTGGGTGGGGCGCAGGTGCCGGACACCGATTGCACACTGTGCGACCTCACCGACGGCATCAATGTCTTCGTGGCGGCCTTCCAACGCATGCCTCCAGACGTGCTCGGCCCCCTCCTTGCCGACTGCGCAGGCGACCCCGAGCTCCGCGCGGACTTCATGGCCACACTGTTCGAGCCGCCGCGCGCCGCTGTCGGGCACACACTCGACCGCGCCCTTGCTCGGGGTGACTTGCGCGCGGACCTCGACCGCGAGCTCACCCTCGACCTCCTCGGATCATTTATCCACTACCGCACGCTATTCGGCCACGCACCCACCAGCGACGAAGAGATCGAGCGAGCCGTCGAAACCCTCCTGCAAGGCATCGCCACCGACTACCCCGCGCTGCTCGAACACAGCCGACCCCGAGCTGGCGACCCGCAGACCCACCACCTCCACGATGGTTCCGATTCGAGCTCATAGACACAGCTGACGGCCAGTGCATGGGGCAAGTTAGTCTGGGTGCTCGTGATCCGCCCTGCTGCCAGGAGCCTGCTGACCGTGCATCAGCTCCGCCTGCCGGTCCCGACTCGGGTCGCTGTCCTGGTGTCCGGTACCGGGACGCTGCTGCAGGCATTATTGGACGCCGCCGGACCGGACTATCCCGCCCTGGTTGTCGCCGTCGGTGCGGACCGACCCGGCGCCGCAGCGCTGCGCCGCGCCGCTGATCGCGGGCTGCCCACCTTGGTCGTCGAACTGGCACGGCATCCCGACCGGGCGTCCTGGGACGTCGCGCTCACCGAGGCGGTCGCCGCGCACCGGCCGGATCTGATCGTCACGGCCGGGTTCATGAAGATTCTGGGCCCTGCGTTCTTGGAGTGTTTCGGCGGGCGCATCGTGAACACCCACCCCGCGCTGTTGCCCGCGTTTCCCGGTCCACATCCGGTGGCTGACGCACTGGCACATGGGGTCCGGGTCACCGGCGCGACCGTGCACCTGGTGGACGCCGGCGTGGACACCGGTCCGATCCTGGCCCAACGGGCCATCGACGTGCTACCCGGCGATACCGAGCAGCGGCTGCACGAGAAGATCAAGGTCGTGGAGCGGCGGTTGCTGGTTGACGTCGTCGCCGAGTTGGTCCGCTGTGGGTGCACTGTTACCGGACGAAAGGTCTCGCTGCCGTGACCGCTGAGGTTCGCAGGGCTGTACGTCGGGCGCTGCTGAGTGTGTCGGACAAAAGCGGCCTGCTGGAGCTGGCCACCGGTCTGCACGCGGCCGGGGTGGAGATCGTCTCCACGGGCTCGACCGCGATCACGATCGCTGACGCGGGTGTTCCGGTCACCCGGATCGAGGAGCTCACCGGCTTCCCGGAGTGCCTGGATGGGCGGGTCAAGACCTTGCATCCGCGGGTGCACGCCGGGCTGCTCGCCGACACCCGCAAGCCCGCGCACCTGACCCAACTGACTGCCCTAGGCATCGCGCCGTTCGACCTGCTGGTCGTCAACCTGTATCCGTTCGAGGCCACCGTTGCCTCCGAGGCGGGTCTTGACGAGTGCGTCGAGCAGATCGACGTTGGTGGCCCGGCGATGGTGCGGGCTGCCGCGAAGAACCACGCTTCGGTGGCCGTGGTGGTGGACCCGGCCGCCTACGTTGACGTGCTGGACGCGGTCCGGGCCGGCGGGTTCACCCTGGCGCAGCGCCGCGCGCTGGCCGTTGCCGCCTTCCGGCACACCGCTGACTACGACATCGCGGTGGCGTCCTGGATGGGGTCAGCTGCCCCTGGGGATGACGGGTTCGCGCCCTGGGTGGGCGCCTCCTGGCGGCGCGCTAAGGCGTTGCGCTACGGGGAGAACCCGCACCAGCAGGCCGCGCTGTACACCGCGGGTGGCACCCCCGGGCTCGCCGGTGCGCAGCAGTTGCACGGCAAGGAGATGTCCTACAACAACTACGTCGACGCCGACGCTGCCTGGCGAGCCGCGCACGACCACACCGCCGCCTGCGTGGCAATCATCAAGCATGCCAACCCGTGCGGCATCGCGGTGTCCCGCGCCGGGGACGTCGCCGACGCGCACCGCAGGGCGCATGCCTGCGACCCGGTGAGTGCGTTCGGCGCAGTGATCGCGGTGAACCGGGAGGTCACCGTCGAGCTGGCGGAACAGATCAGTGAGGTGTTCACCGAAGTGGTGGTGGCGCCGTCCTACTCCGAGCGCGCCGTGGACGTGCTGGCCCGCAAGAAGAACATCCGCCTGCTGGTGGCCGATCCACCGGAGCGGGGCGGTATTGAGTTCAGGGCGCTGTCGGGCGGGCTGCTGCTGCAGACCCGGGACGCACTCGATGCCCCCGGTGACGATCCGGCGTCCTGGACGTTGGCCACCGGTGCGCCGGTGGACGGCCCGACGCTGGCCGACCTGGTCTTTGCCTGGCGAGCGTGCCGTGCTGTGCGCTCCAACGCGATCCTGCTCGCCACCGACCAGGCCACCGTCGGCATCGGGATGGGGCAGGTGAACCGGGTGGACGCGGCCCGGCTCGCGGTCAGCCGCGCGGCCGAGCGGGCCCCCGGTGCGGTGGCCGCTTCCGATGCGTTCTTCCCGTTCCCCGACGGGCTGGAAGTGCTCCTCGACGCCGGGGTCCGCGCTGTGGTGCAACCCGGGGGATCGGTCCGCGACGCCGAGGTGATCTCCGCCGCCGAGACCGCCGGGATACCCCTCTACCTCACCGGAACCCGCCACTTCGCGCACTGAGTGTTGCTCGTCGCCACATGGATGCTTGTCGCTGTCCGGAGGCCCTCCTGAAGAGCGACATGGATGCTTGTCGCAGTTCTGGGCACCCGTGCACCGTCACATGGGTGCTTGTAGCGGCTCAAGGATGAGCTCGACCACGGCGCCGGGGTGGAGGGCGGTGTGGTGTGCGGCTGAGCCGCCGCGACACGCCACGGCCAGGTGCCCGGCGGAATCGACCAGCGCGACGAGTTCCCCTTGGGCCACGTCCGCAAATGTCCTGCCCACCAGCACCGGCGCGGCGCCGGTCGGACACTGGAGGGTCGCCACTGCGCCCACGCGCAGCCCGACCGCCTCCAGCTCGGCTGCCCCAGCGGCCAGTGCCACGTTGCCGAAGTGGTCCACGGTCAGCACCTCGGCCCGGATCCGGTCGCCGTCCACCTGGCACACCGGTGCCGGCAAAGCGACCAGCGAGCCCGGGTCCACCTCAGGACCGAGCGCGTCCGGCGGCACGCCAACGGCCAGGTGAGCGGCGGCCGGCGCGAAGACGTCACGACCGTGGAACGTCGCACTCACCAGCGGCAGCCGGTAGGCGGGTTCGACCAGCTCATAGGCGGCCCGCACCCCGCCGAGGATCCCCGCTGCGGGGAGTAGCAGCCCGTTGTCCGGGCCGATCAGCACCGCGTCGCCGCTGACCAGCGCGATCCCACGCCGTGCTGTACCGACACCGGGGTCGACGACCGCGACATGCACCGCCGCCGGAAGCCACGGCAGCGTGTCGGCGAGCAACACCGAACCATGACGCACGTCGCCCGGCGGGACCGCATGCGTCACGTCCAGCACCCGCGCATGCGGGGCGATCCCGGCGATCACTCCGTGACAGGCGGCCACGAACCCGTCGGCGCAGCCGTAGTCGGTGCACAAGGAGATCCAGTCGAAGCCCGCCACGGCGTCGAGTGTGCCCGCCGCGCCGGCGGCAGCGCTCTAGAACTGACGCCTTCAGAAGTGGCATGGTTGCCGAGTACATACGGGAGGCGACCATGAGCGCGGCCAGCAGCCGGGACGACACGGCGGGCGCCGACAGGGGTGCCGGGCGATCCGGCAGTAAGGCTGCCCTCGGCGAGAACGTCTTGGCGGCGGCGTTTCTGGCTGACGTCGCCGAGCCGGTCCGGGATCAACTGGCCGGCTCGGCGACGTTGCGCGACTTTCTCCGCGGCGCAGGCACGCTCACTGTCCAGGAGCGCCGGCTGTTGGTCGATCAGGCGCTCGTGTTGCTCGAGCAGAACTACGTCCATCTCCCGCTCAAGGTGGCGATGCACGCCGTCAACCCGGTGCAACGGCTACGTCTGCTGCGCACCCGCCTGGACCGCCAGACCTCCGGTCAGATCGATCCGGAGTGGTTGTTCCACACCGAGATGTCGGAGATCTTCCATTCCGTCCGCGACCTGCACACCAACTACCTGCTGCCCAGCCCCTTCGCGGGCAAGGTCGCCTTCCTGCCGTTCCGAGTGGAGGAGTTCTTCGACGACTCGGGAGGCTCGCATTGCGTCGTTTCCCAGGTGATGCAGGGCTTCTCGGCGCCTGGGCTCGGCCCAGGCGCCGAGGTGACCCACTGGAGTGGGATCCCCGTCGCTCGTGCCATCGACCTCAACGCTGCCCGGTTTGCCGGCAGCAACCTCGCCGCCCGGCATGCCCGCGGCCTGGACTCGCTGACCGTCCGACCTCTGGTCACCCATCTGCCGCCCGACGAAGAGTGGGTCACCGTCAGCTATGCCGGCACCGACGGCGTCGAACGTGAGGGGCGGCAGAAATGGCTGATCACCGAAAACCTGCCACCCTTTGTGGGCGACCTCAACGAGGTCAGTACCACCGCCACTGCCCTGGGACTCGACCTTGATGGCGACGAGGCCAGCCGGGCCAGGACGCTGCTGTTCGTACCTCAGGTGGCCGGCCAGACGCAGGCCGCCGAGTCACCGGCGCTCACCGCCGTTGCGGCCGCCGCCGGAGAAGATGTGCCGACCAGCATGCCCGGCGTCTTCAGAGCCCGAAGCGTGGCGACGGCCTCGGGCACCTTCGGTCACATCCGTATTTTCACGTTCAACGTGAACGATCCTCGGGGTTTCGTCGGGGAATTCGTCAGGCTGATCGGGCTGCTCCCGCAGAACGGGTTGATCCTGGACGTACGCGACAACGGCGGCGGTCACATCTTCGCGAGTGAGTTCACCCTGCAGACCCTCACCCCCCGGCGGATCGTCCCCGAGCCGGTGCAGTTCATCAGCACGCCCCTGAGCGCCCGTATCTGCAGCGCACACAAGGACAACCCGACCGGCCAGATCGACCTCGGGCCGTGGTTCGCCTCGCTGGACCAAGCCGCCGAGACGGGCGCCCCGTTCTCGAGCGCCTTCCCCATCACCCCGGAGGACGGCGCCAACGACATCGGCCAGCAATACCACGGCCCGGTCGTACTCGTCACGAACGCCCGCTGCTACTCGGCGACCGACATCTTCGCGGCTGGATTCCAAGACCACGCCATCGGCCCGGTCCTCGGCGTCGACGACAACACCGGCGCCGGCGGAGCCAACGTGTGGACACACGGGCTACTCAGCGCCCTGCTGCAGGGCGCGCCGGGCGATTCGGGCTCGCCGTACAAACCGCTGCCGAAGGGGGCGAGCATGCGGGTGTCCGTCCGGCGCACCCTGCGGGTCGGGCGCTTGGCCGGTACTCCCGTCGAGGACCTCGGCGTCAAACCGGACGTGCACCACCGCATGACCCGCCGGGACGTGCTCGAGGGCAACCTCGACCTGCTCGAGCATGCGGGCCGGCTCTTGGCCGGCCTGCCGGTGCGCAAGCTGGTTGTTGCCGTCCACCCGGGTGCCGATGGCGCGCTGCGGGTCGAGCTCGGGGTCGCCGGCGTGGACCGCGCCGACGTCTATGTTGACGGCCGGCCCCGGGCATCCATAGACGTCGCTGACGTCGCCGGGGGCAGCGCTTCGGTCACCGTCGAGAACGTGCCGGGCGCGCGGCTTGTCTGCGTGGAGGGCTTCTCGGGCGGGGAGCTGGTGGCCAAGAGGATCGTAGAGTTGCAGGAGAGCCCCGGCGTGTCACAGGTGTCCTTTCGGGAGGTTGCGATGAGTTCTGCGGGACAGGCGGTCACCGTCGTCTACATCCATGGGGCCGGCAACAAGCCGCCCAGAGACGACCTGAAGCGAAGTTGGGACCAGGATCTGTTCGGCCGGGATATGGGCCAGCGGACCCGGATGGCCCACTACGCAGACTTGCTGCATGACCGGCCCGAAGGGATCGGGCCTGACTCGTGCGCACCGGACACCGCGCTGGCCGCCCTGACCGCGCTGACCGGCGAGCCCGCGACGGCCTTGGGTGCGGCGTCGCCCAGCGCCCGGGCGAACGTGGCCGCCGAGGAAGCCAAGCTGCTCGCCGGGCTGACCCCGCGCGGGCAGGAACTGGCGCTGCGCCTGTCGATCGATATGGCGACTCGGGCGGCCAGCCAGCCGCCGACTCCGGACGAGAGCGTGACGGGGATCCTGCCCCTACCGGCACCGGTGCGCCAGCTGCTGCTGCGGCAACTGCTGCAACGGCTCATCCCCGACGCCGACAGCTACATCTTCACCGACATGCGCAACCCGATCCAGGACCGGCTCCGTCAAGCCCTGGATGCGGTGGACGGGCCGGTGGTAGTGGTGAGTCACAGCCTCGGCACGATGATCGCCTACGACGTGTTGAGCGAGCCGCGCTTCGCGGGCCGGGCGGTGCCGCTGCTGGTCACCCTCGGCGCGCCGCTGGGTTACACCGAAATCCAGGATGTGATCGCCAGGCCGTTGCGGATCCCGGCGCCGGTGCAGTTGTGGGCGAACTTCGCCGACCAGCTGGACGTGATCACGCTCGACACCACCCTTGCTGACGACTTCGGCGGAGGACCCAGAATCGTCGATACCCGGGTCGACAACCCCTCGCCCAACAACCATGCCGCCTGCGGATACCTGCGCGCCGCTCCGGTGCGCTCGAGGGTGGCTGCTGCCGTGCCGACCGGTGTCGGGTGACCAGCGGAGGCATCCAGCTGACTGCCGCCGGATCCCGCTGCCTGGTTGCTGACTACCGGCGATATCGGGAGTGGAACATCTGCGATTAAGGGATTCTGTCGCCTGCGAAATCGGGAATAACGGTACCCTCACACTGTGCGCAGCCGCTATGTTCCTCGACTGGCCGACGGGCTGATCGCTGACCTGCTCGCGGAGTTTCCCGCCGTGCTGCTGGTCGGGCCGCGGGCCAGCGGCAAGACGACGACGGCAATCCGGCATGCCCGCAGCGTGATCCGCCTCGACGAGCCACGGGAGGCGGCCGTCGTCGAGGCTGATCCGGACGCTGCGCTGCGCGACCGTGCCGAGCCTGTGTTGATCGACGAGTGGCAGCTCGTTCCGTCGGTCCTGGGGGCGGTCAAACGCGCCGTCGACGCCGCTCCCCGACCCGGCCGGTTCATGGTCACCGGTTCGGTGCGCGGTCGCCTGGATTCTCCGACTTGGCCCGGAACCGGGCGGTTGATCCAGGTCGATATGGGGGCGCTGACCATGCGCGAGATCATTGGCGGTGAGCTACGCCGGGACCCGTTCCTGCTGCGGATCGCGTCGGATGGTGTCGCGGGCCTGCGAGTCCCGGCCCAGCCTCTCGACTTGCGCGACTACATCGAACTGGTACTGCAGGGTGGCTTTCCCGACCTGCTCGGGCGGACTGAACGCAGCCGCCTGCTGTGGTCGAGGAGTTACCTGGACCAGCTGTTCACCCGAGATGTCGATCAGCTTGACGGCCGCCGCGATCCGGGCCGGATTCGTCGCTTCTTCGAGGCGTACGCGCTGAACACCGCCGGTGTGGTGCCGTTGGCCACGTTGCACGAAGCTGCCGAGATCGACCGCAAGACCGCGGAGGCTTACGAGGGGTTGCTGCGGAACCTGTTCGTGATTGATACCGTCCCGGCCTGGAGCACCAACTGCCTGAAGCGGTTGGTGGGCTCGCCCAAGCGCTATGTGGTGGATCCCGGACTCGTCGCGGGGGTGCTGCAGCTCACGGTTGACGCCGTGCTGCGCGACGGTGACCTGTTCGGTCGGCTGCTCGACACCTTCGTGCTCGCGCAGCTGCGCGGTGAGCTGCAGTTGGGCTTCCCGCAGCCAAGGCTGTACCACCTGCGGGATCGCAACGGTGACCACGAGGTCGATCTGATCGCCGAGTTGGACGCGCACCGGCTGGTCGCCATCGAGGTCAAGGCGACCGCGGCACCGCGCGTGGACTCGGCCCGGCACCTGATCTGGCTGCGTGACCAGCTTGGTGAGCGTTTCGTCGCCGGGGTGGTGCTGCACACCGGCCCTCGCGTCTTCCCACTCGACGAACGGATCGTCGCCGCTCCCGTGGCCGCGCTCTGGAGCTGACGCTGCCGGTGGGCAGCCGTCAGCTGAGGATGGGGGCGTGGGAGGCAGCCGCCGGATTGTCGGGTAGTAAGGGTCGAGCTCGCCGGGCGCAAAGCGGCAGAGCTTGATGGCCCACCAGAGGGAACGGCCCGGGTCGCCGTCGAGCTTGTAGGAGCCATCGGGCAGGAGCACCGCGTAGCCGCCGTTGCCGAGCGCGAGCAGCGTTGCTCGCAGGGTGCCGGTAGCCGGGTCCCACAGCCGGGCGGTGCCGTCCGTGGAGGTGGTGGCGAGCAGGGTGCCGTCGGGGGAGAACGCCACCCCGACCACCGAGTCCGGACACACCCAGCAGAGCGGCGCGGTTCCACCGGCTACCCGCGATCTGTGCACCCGCGAGATCTCCCCCGACCATCCGGACACCGGTCAGGTTGGCGTCACGCAGGTCCGCTCCGGCAAGACTCGTTTCCACGAGTCGCATCCCGTGCAGGTCAGCCCCTTGTATGTTCGCGTTCCGAAGATCACGGTTCGTGAGGTCTTGGCTGCGCAGGTCCATTCCGGCCAGATTCTGGTGTGCGCCGGAGCCGAGCCGGCGGGTGATGGCCAACCCGTTCTGTTTCGCTACCTCGGATGCGTCCGGGTCGGCCAGCACGTCCACGGCCCAGCGGCGAGCCAGGTCATGCCCCGCGAGATCGCAGAAAAAGTCCAGCATGAGCTGGGACATCTTCCGGGCAACCAGGGTGTCGGCCGCCGCCCCTTCATGGAGTTTCCCGGCGGCGGCCTGGGCGACCAGCCACTCCATCACGGACTGGTGGACGAACGCGAACTCCCCCTCGGGAGTGCGCACCAGCAGGGTGCCCGACCCCACTGTGTGGGCTGCCTGGTCGGCGGTGTACCCGCGGTCGGCGAGCCGGGTCAGCGTGGCCGACACCTCGGCGGTGAGCTCCGCCACAGGAATCGTCAAGGCCGTGGTCGCCCACAGCCGCAGAGCCAAGGCGGTGCAGGCCGCTAATCGCTCCTTGTCGTCCAAGGACCGCAGGCCACCCCGATGCCGGTGCCGGCCCGCCTCCCGGACCAGCCAGAAGTCGACCAGCTCCCGGTACAGCTCGGCCGCGCTGATCTGCCCGTGCTCGGCTTGCACGGCGCGCAGCCGCTGCTCGTCGAGGTCGGCGATGAACGACAGCATCCGCGGATTGCGCGACAGCCCGAGTAGGTCGTGCACGTCGGCGAGCAACGCGAATCGGGCCTCGGCTTCTTGCGCGTTTCCGCCGTAATGCTTGGTTAGGAACTGCAGGATCTGCTCCTCAGCGAAGTCCTCCAATACGGCCACCCGGCTGGTGGTGAGGGCGGCTACTTGGGCGCCTAGCGCGGTGCGGATCTGGGAAGTGGACTGGAAGTGTTGGGTACGGCTGGTGAGCACGACCTTGGCGTTGCCGGTGACCGCGCGCAGCAGGGTGTTCAGGTAGTCGGCGGCGTTGTCGAAGCCGACCCGCAATTCCAGCTCGTCGAATCCGTCGAAGAGCAGCGCGAGCCGTCCCCGGCGGATCATGTACCGCAGCTTGTTGACGTCGAAGGTGTCCACGTTCTGCCGGACCAGGTGCTGCGCGAGCAACTCGTCCAGCGAGGGGACCTTTTCCAGGCTCCGCAGCTCCACCAGTACCGGCAGCAGGCCAGGCAGGTGCTGGGGCAGCGTGCGGGCCAGCTCGCGGAGCAGCGTGCGGGCCAGCTCGCGGAGCAGGAACGTCTTGCCCCGCCCGAAGTCGCCGAGCAGCATGATGAACCGGGCGCCGTCCGCACGCCCCCGCGGCGACCGTCCGCGACCAGGTGGGCCGGTGGGCCGCGATCGAGGACGTCGACGATCGGCGATGCCTGCTGCGGATGACCTCGGACTCGCTGGACTGGCCCACGATGGTCCTTGGTGCGGTGGCCGCGGACTTCGAGGTGCTCTCCCCACCCGAGCTGGTCGACCACATCCGCGAATGGGGTGACAGGTTCAGCCGTGCCACCGCCGGGACAACTTAAGAGGGCTTAGCGGTTGACGGCGCCCGACTGCTCCGGTGTACTGTCGAACATATGTTCGATACGGCTGCCTTCCCCGCAGCGGATCTGGGTGCGGAGGTCGTCGGATGGCGGGTGCGAGTGTCGCGTCGGTGCTGCAGCGGCGGGAGGGTGACCGTCCGGTGCCGGTCATGCTGGCGTCGACGCTGTCCGCGTCGATACTAAGAGCGCAGCTCGACGCTCCGGGCGGCCGGCCGCCATTTCCGGTGGTCGAGCCGCTCGCGCTGCTGTTGCCCGGCGGGGAGCTGCGCCGAGGGTCGGTGGTTGCGGTGCAGGGCTCGACGGCGTTGCTGCTGGCGCTGCTGGCTGCGGCCAGCGCGCAGGGGGCCTGGGTCGCGGTGGTCGGCGTCGGCGACCTCGGGGTGCTGGCCGCAGCCGAG
>JBOHFU010000020.1:0-17382 GCA_050699675.1 Pseudonocardiaceae bacterium | reverse complement strand
AGCACACCCCCATCGGTGTTCGAGAACGCCGCGACGGCCCGAGCGATCCGATCCCGCGACGGGCCCTGCTTGAACTCGACGTACCGCGACTCGCCAGGGAACTCACGGTGGAAGGTCGCCGCATCGAACATCAGCGGACGGTCGGCTCGCGACGCGGGGTGGAACACCGGATATGCCATACTTCTCGCCCCTCTATCGATCATGAGAAGTATCGCATAATAGTCTGGTGGCAGGCCGGGTAGGTGCGCAGGTGGCCGGGCCGCTGTGGGCACAGGCCATTGGCTCGACCTTCCGGGAGGGCCGATGCCGGGGACCACACTACCTACGGTGCAGAGTTGCTTCCGGTTGGCCTTGCTCTGCGCCGAGGAAGCCCAGCGGCTGCTGCGTGTCGACCAAGGAGACTGCCCAGGATGGTCTCCCGGTGCACCGCGCCGCCGAGCGAGCAGCCATGGAGTGGCTTGTTGCTAGCCCTCCTCGCTCAACAGGTGGTGTAGGAACCGGTCCGAGTCGGCCAGGAAACCCGCGGGTCAGCGTGACCGGGTCGGCCTGGTCGTAGCTGACCTGCTCGATCTCGCTGTCGAGGTCGATCTGCAAGCCATCGATCTCCTTTCCGGCGAGGGTGTTTCGTCAGGAGATCCCGCACCAGGTTGCGAAGCCGGCAACCGGGCTCGATCGGCGCCGGTCCTGCCGAGCAAGCATGCGAACGGTTTCGTGGACCATGGGGTGGTAGCGGGTCTGCTGGGGTGCGGTGTGCCGGGCCTTGATCAGTGCGGTCAGCGCCCGTTCCCGGTCGCCGTGCAGCAGCCATCCCCGGGCGAGGTCGATCCAGTAATGCCCCACCCGCTCCCGGGGCGCACCGGGCGGTGGCGTGAATCCCTCGGCGCGTGTGACTGCTTCGGTGCCGTCCTGAGCTTCCACTGCCAAGCCCACCGACCAGATGGCGACGTTGGTGGGCCCGAAGCACAGCCGGTAGTCATCGCGGTCGGTGCCGATCCGGGCCGCGGTCTCGCTGGCCTCGGCGAGGTGATCGTCGGCGCCATCGCGGTCACCTGCACGGGCCGCCGCCAGCGCGGACTTCAGATGCAGGTTGCCCCACATCGACAGGGTGGGCGCGTCGGCATGCCCCAGCCTGTCTTCAATCATGGCCCGGGAGCGTTCCAGGTATCCTCGGGCTCCCGCGAACTCCCCGCTGGTGATCAGCTCGCCCGCGCGCCCGTAGTCGCCACGCAGCACCGCCAACTCGTCCCCGCAGCGCGCTGCCGCCCACTCGTAGCGGTCCTCGGTGAGTGACGCCAGATCCAGATAGCCCAGCTTGTAAACAACCTGCCACGCCGCGCAGTACGCCTCACCCAGCAGCCAGAAGGCTCGCTCACGCTCACTGCCGCTCAGGATGTGTGTGGCGGCACGACGACCATGCACAAAGGGTGCCACGGATCGGACGCTCCGATGCCTTGGCACCGGTCTCCGCCCAGCTCCAGCACGGCCCGGGCGAAGAGCTGGTCAGCGTCTCGCGCCAGGCAACTGACACCCACGAGGCCGCCGCTGGCGAGTACGGCTAGTCGCGAAGGCCGCTCGACAGGAGGGAAGAGGTCGTGCGAAGGTTGTCATACGCGTAGTACATTCTTGTCGGGTGGGAGCGACCACCGATGGATACGACGGCATTCCGTACGACGAGCTGCCCATCGACGCGGTGGAGGTGCGTCCGGACCAAGAACAGCACCTCGCGCGGAGGCAGCGGACGGGGGCGTCCCATGAGGTCGACATCGAGCCGTCCTGGGCGGTCGAGGCCGCCCTCGACCCCAAGGCCCTGGTGGACGACGGCAAGAGCCGCACCGGACTGTCGATTCGGGTCATCGGTTTGGCGTCATCCTGCCCGGCGGCGGACGGCGACCCACGCGGCGCCGTCATGGTCGTATACCTGGTGCCTGCTGCGGCACCACCCGACGGACGCTGGCTGGTGGTGACCGCATGGCTGGCCGGGCAGCAACAGCGACGGATCTACTGGGAGGAACCCGATGAGTGACACGGACCTCGACCAGACCTTGCGTGCTCTCGCCGAGGAAGCGGAGCTGGTACGGGAGGACACGGTCCCTCCCACTGCTCGCAGGAAGACACGGCGAGCGAAGGATCCGAGTCAGGTCTACTCGGTGCGGATCCCCGTGGATCGGCTGGAACAGCTGCGGCGCGCAGCGGCGGCGCGCGGATCGGCACCGTCGGCGTTGATCCGCGAGCTCGTCGTGGCATTTCTCGACGATCAGCCGGTGGAACCGACCATCACCACTGCTGCCGAGGCGCTCGAAGTGCTCCGGCAAGTTGTGTCAGGCCAGGCCCGCGCGGCCGGTGCTACCGACCCTCGGCCCACCGGGTAGCTCGATCAGGCAGAACCCGAGAACCTCGACACTCAACGGCTCGGCGCACCACGCGGGAGTACCGCCGCACACAGCGGGTGCCGATGGCGGAGTTTGCGCCAGTTCATCGACCCTGCTCCGCGATCATTACGGGGTGCCGTATCCGCTCGCTCATCATCAGCCGTTTGTCAGCGGGCGCCAGCTCGTGTACGAGGCGCAGGAGGGTGCGGGGCTGGCGCCGGAGTTCTGTTTGGTTGCTGCGGTAAGCGGTCAGTACGTGCTGACTGCCCCGTCGGCGCTGTACCTGGAGCGGGTGACGTGGACCGATGACGTCGCTGCCGCCTGGTGCCCGCACGACGACCCGGGTTCTCCGGTGCTGGTCGATCCGGAGGTTCGCTTCGGTCGACCCTCAGTGCGGGGAATCAGCACCGAGCTGCTGTGGGAGCACGCGGACAGCGGTGAGGGCACTCGTGAGCTGGCGGAGGCGTTCGATCTGACCGTCAGTGAGGTCCAGTGGGCGTTGGCCTACGCGAACGCGCAGCGGGCGGCGTGAGTCACGTTGGTCCGCCCGGCCGAGGTCCATTTCTCCTTCGACGCTGATCTGCTTGGCCTTACCAAGGTCCTTGCCCGGCTCCGACCGAACGTGACCTACCCGGGTGATCCAGGTGCGGTCGTACACCCGGAGCCGGGACTGTGCTGCCCAGCGCAGCGGGGACGACCAGGTCCTGGACGGCGGTCATGGCCATTTCTTGACGATACGGCCGCCTTCGTAAACCTGAGGCAAAACATCTTGCCGTGCTCGGCCAGGGACAGCAGTTCCTCCGCGCGATACCTGATTTTTTGGTCTTTGGTCAGCAGCGCCCAGCCCCGCCGTAAGCCGTACTCGATCCCACTCTCGTCCTTCACGAAGTACCGCACATGCGCCCGGTCTACCCGGTCGGTGTGGGCAGCGCGGCCGAGACGACGAGCCCGCCCGCCAGTGTGGTGAACCCTCGACGATTCATGTCCATGGTGTCGACTCCCCGGAGCGCGACTGTGTTATCACCATCCAGGATGGCATCCGGTTGGCCGAGGATGAGCGGCAGCAGGGCCGTCCGAGGCATGTCGACCGCGTCGGCGAAGGCGAGCAGTTTGCGGATGTCGTAGAAGGTGTCGCGCTGCCCCCGTTCGGTCAGGGACACCAGGGACTGTGACCATCCCTCGACCAGGTTGCCCAGCTCCATCTGCGAGAGCCCGGAGGCGGCTCGGAAGATCGCAATGACCGCCGGGATGTCGACGCGAGCCAGCGCTTCGCGCATCGGGTCCGAGTCCCACAACCAGGTCGGTTGCCTGGCGCTGCTTGAGCGACATACGGTGAATGACAAGGGTCGGTGCCGGTATTGCCGAACACCCCGTGAATGGTGGCGGAGACCATCGTGCCAGTGCACGGTGCTACCGATCGTGAGCCTGCACCTGGAACAGCCACGAGAATTCCTGAACGGTTGATGGGTGAAGGAGATGACCGTGCACGAACTCATCGCCAGCCCATTCATAGACGAGTATCCCGTGCCTCGCCGCCAGCCTGCGCGGGAGACTTCCGATCAATCTCGGTTTGATCGTCTCGCACAGCAGAACGCTCACGAGGTCGATCAGATGATGTCAGCCGAGCTCGAGGGGCATATCCGACGCGCAGTGGTGTGGTCCAGCAAGCCGCCGGACTCCCGCCGTGGGGTGCGCCCGGTCCATTCACCGTAGCTGCTCAGGCACAGGAAGCCGCGAACGCCACCTGCGAACAGGGTGCGTCAGAGGTCGACGTGTCGTAGGGGCGAAGTGTGCGCCAGTGGAACGACTCTGCGAGATCGTGGGTAGCCAAGACCGAGCAAGGGCAGACCCGGGATGGCCGAACCGGTGTCGGTGGATGAGCAGCGCATGGCTGTGCCGCGTCATGTCGCGGCCAGGATCTCGCGGCTGTCCCTGCGCAAAGTCGACTACTGGGCGCGGACCCGGCTCGTCGAACCGACCGTGGATACCCGGGGCAGCACCGGACGGGTCCGACTGTACGGCTTCCTTGACCTGCTCGCGCTCGTGGTGGCTGCGGAGCTCAACGGCCGTGGCGTGTCGGTGCAGCATATCCGGCAGGTTGTCGGGCACCTGACATCACGGGGTTATGACCGTCCGTTGTCCGAGCTCACGTTCGCCACGGTCGGCAACCGTGTGTACTTCCGGCACGACGACGGAACATGGGAGGGTGGCCTTCGACCCGACCAGCTTGTCCTGAGCGAAGTGCTCGACCTGCAGCCGCTGCGCCAGCGAATAGCGGAGGGTGCCCGGCGCGATGAGGCCCTGGTCGGGAAGGTCGAGCGCCGTCGGGGCGCGCTGGGTAACAAGCCGCTGCTCGCTGGCACTCGGGTGCCGGTCGAGACCGTCCAGCGGTACCTGGCCGCTGGCCGCTCCGCTGATGACGTGCTGGAGGCATTCCCCATGCTCAAGGCCAGCGACGTGGAAACGGTCCGTCGGGAGACGGTCGCCTGACGTTGCGATTCGTGTGCGACCATGACGTCGATGCTCGGGTGGCCGCACGGCTACGCAAGCTCGGTCACGACGCCTGGACCGCGGCCGACGCCGGGCTCAGCAGGGTCCGTGACGACGAGTTGACGACGAGTTGACGGCGAGGCTGGGCTTCGTCGCTGCGTCGTCTGGGTACCGGAACCCTCGATATAAAAGTGCGATGCGCACACCCTGCTACGGCTACACGCTGGATATCTTCTACGCAGGTGGTACAAATGCCAAAGCGCCGTTCTTCGATAAACCGCGTGTCCGGCTGGACAAGCTGTGGACGTCGAAACCCAGGTGCTTCGCGAGCTGAACGGTGTGATCATTGGCGCTCCCGATCACTCCAACGCCGCGGCCAGGGCGGCTTCGTTGATTCGCCAGCTTTCGTATCCGCACTGTTCGTCGGAGAGGACTTCCAGCAGCCCTACCCGCTTCAGATGCTGGGCCACCTTCTCGATCACATTCCGCGGTAATGACGTCTTCTTCTCTAGGCCAAAAGGCGTGATGTAAGAGGTTCCCGACATCGGGTGCCCCAGTTCGTCGCGCAGGCGTGCCTTCGATGTGGCGGTGGCGATCGCGCCGAACACAAGCAGCGCTTCCGGCTCCGCCAGTGCGGCAATCATCAGGTGGGCGTCGTCGATGGCCACGTACACTACAGCAGCCGTGACGGCAGGTCGCCCGGCTGCCACCATGATGCCAGCGGGCCCCGAGCGCTCCCGGCCCGTGCACAGCAGGGCCCGTGCACAGCAGACTGGGGTGTGGTCGCCAACAGCGATTTCCGGTTATTCGGGAATCGGGACGGGAATGACTGTCAGTCCATCAATGCCCGCAAAGTCGTCGGGGTTGCTGGTGTGCACGGGCAGGTCGCGGGCCAGCGCCACCGCAGCGATCATCGCGTCGTAGGTCCGTGCCTGGGGCTTGCGCCCGCTTCGCCTCAGCGCGACCGCCACTCTCCCGAACGCACGCGCCGCAGCAGCGTCGAAGGGCAACGGGTCGAAGTCCGACTCCGCCTGCTGCAGGACAGCTTGCCGGTCGGCGCGCTCTTGCTCCGATACGGCCAGGAGCGGACCCACCGACAACTCCGCGAGCGTGATGGTCGAGATCAGCGGCACATCGGGTAACGTCGTCGCGTCGGTCAGGCGCGGAAGATTGATCACCGTGCTGGTGTCCAGCAGCCCCGCCACCGACGTAGTCACAACGACGGATCCAGCACAGCGTCGATGTCAGCGCGGAAGGCTTCCACCTCCACCGCTGGGATCGATCGCCACCGCGCCAGCAGCGTGCTGGCCGTGATCCGAGGACGTGGCAGTGGTCGCAGCTCCCCTACCGGGACTCCGGCCCGGGTCACGGTCAACGTCTCGCCACGCTCGACGCGTTCCATTACTTTCCCACCGTGATTGCGAAGATCTCGGATCGTGACCTCATCCATCGCGACACTGTATCACGCGTGATACACTACACGACCATACGTCGACCGCCACCACGGACCACAACGGCGGCTGAGCAGCAGCGGCACCGCACCGGTCACTGACAAGGCCCCGTTGAACCAGTTGTAGGTGGCTATCGTGACGGCGAGCCGTCGCCGAATCGAGTCAGACCCAGACCACGCGACCTCGGGCATCCCCTCCACGCATGTTGACCGTTGGCCGGTGCGGACATACTCCTCGGTGGCAGCGAGCACGGTCGCGAGTGGCAGCAGCGCTCGGTGGCATCGAATTGTCGTGCAGGTGCACCGTGTAGTAGTAGGTGGACCACCGGGGGTTCAGGCCGTTGGCCGGCACGAACCGCTCATCATTGATCGCCGCAATCTCGATCTCGTCGCGGGCGGCCAGCAAGCACCTGGTGGCAACCGATCGCCTGGCGAGCCTACGAAACCGCACGGTACGGGCCTTCCAGCGAGGGTGTTTTGTCAGGAGATTCCGCACCAGGTTGCGAAGCCGGCAATCGGGCTGGATCGGCGGCGGTCCTGCCGGGCGAGCATGCGAACGGTTTCGTGGACCATGGGGTGGTAGCGGGTTTGCTGGGGTGCGGTGTGCCGGGCCTTGATCAGTGCGGTCAGGGCTCGTTCCCGGTCGCCGTGCAGCAGCCATCCCCGGGCGAGGTCGATCCAGTAATGCCCCACCCGCTCGCGGGGTGCGCCGGGTGGTGGGGTGAACCCTGCGGCGCGTGTGACTGCTTCGGTGCCGTCCTGAGCTTCCACTGCCAAGCCCACCGACCAGATGGCGACGTTGGTGGGCCCGAAGCACAGCCGGTAGTCATCGCGGTCGGTGCCGATCCGGGCCGCGGTCTCGCTGGCCTCGGCGAGGTGATCGTCGGCGCCATCGCGGTCACCCGCATGGGCCGCCGCCAGCGCAGATTTGAGGTGCAGGTTGCCCCACATCGACAGGGTGGGCGCGTCGGCATGCCCCAGCCTGTCTTCAATCGTGGCCCGGGAGCGTTCCAGGTATCCTCGGGCTCCCGCGAATTCCCCGCTGGTGATCAGCTCGCCCGCGCGCCCGTAGTCGCCACGCAGCACCGCCAACTCGTCCCCGCAGCGCGCTGCCGCCCACTCGTAGCGGTCCTCGGTGAGTGATGCCAGATCCAGGTAACCCAGCTTGTAGACGACCTGCCACGCCGCGCAGTACGCGTCAGAGGACCGGCGATGACGAGATGGCATTGGCCGTTAGCTGGACGGTCATCGAAGATGTCAATGCCGTCGGTCGCTATACGCTGTGTCACCAACCCGTAGGAGGTGAGGTACTGCTCTTCGCGATCTTGGGCGCGGTGCTGCTGGTGCAGTGACCATCGACTCGCTGTCCCGACGCGATCGCCAGCTCCCCGGTCACACTTGACCGGTTGGCGTTAATCCTCGCACGTCATACCCTGCACCACGAGGTGTCGGAGTGTGGCGAACTCGTCATCGGTCATCTTCGTCTTGAGCAGCTCCACGATGCAACCAATGGCAGGATTCCACCACACGCCGTCACCGCCACCGCTCCATGCACTGTCCAGCACTGGCTGAATGGTCTCGTCGTCGTAGTCACACCCTTCGTCGAGGCCAATGTTGACGAGCAGATCAGCAATCTCCTCAATGGTGATTGCTTCCATGGTCCTCCTGTCCAGTCCTCGACGCCCGGTGCCCGTGGGGGGCAGGTACCGCGGGCACCGCGTGGCACGTTCCTGGCAGCCCCAGAGATAGACCCGCCCCGGCCTGCTTGCTCTCAAGTATCACAGCTGCCACCCGCACAAGGTGAACCGAGGCAGAGCGGATGCCTCGCGACATCCTCACCCACCGGGACTTCCTGTACCGCTGGTAGCTCATCGCTGCCCCCGATAGCGGAAGCCCATCTGCTCGGCTATCTCCGGTGGCAGCGAGGGCAGGGCTGAGCGCGGGACGAAGAACGTCGGCAGGTCGAACAGGTCACTGAACACCCGATGCTTGCGTGCGGCGGCCTCCAGGTACGCATGGCCTGCTGTGCCGCCCGTGCCGATCCGCCCCCCGATCATGCGATGGGCGAGCAGGGCGTGCCGGTAGCGCCACGCGGTGAACCCCTCGTCGATGTCAATCAACGCGGTGAGCAGACGGAACGGCAGCTGGAAGATCGGCTCATCGCGGTAGAGGTTGATCAGCAGCGCCGCGAGGAACGCCTGGTGGGACAGCCGCCGCTTGCCGCGGATGACCAGCTCGGCGTAGCGGTCGCGATCGAAGACGGCCGCGAAGTTCGCCACCGTCTGCTCGAGCGTCGCGAGCTGCTCAGCGCGGCCGTGGTCGTCCAGATTGGGGTGACTCTCGATCACGTGGCGTTCCTGGGCGATCACCTCCTCGACCGCTTGCTGGTAGGAGCGCCAGAAGTCGTAGTCGCCAAAGTGGAGGAACGGAGTGCGCTGCAGCCACCGGTCAACGTGGTCCAGCAGCGACGGCTGCTGCTGCGACGCTTCCACCCAGCGGGCGTGCTCGTCGCTGAGCACGCGCAGATACGGCGATCCCTTGATGTTCAACCGGTGCGGGGGCCGCAGGCCCAGCCGGTTCTCGATCAGGCGGAACTGCACGCTCTGGAATCCCGAGGCGGGGATGAGCTCGTCGCGGAAGTCCATGAAGTCCAGCGGGGTCATCGTCTCGAGTACGTCGATCTGGTCAAGCAGCAGCCGCTGGATGGTCGTGATCCGACCCAGGCGGGCGACCACCTGACCCATCTCTTTCTCGGGGACGATGGCGGCTCCCATTACCTCCAGCACGGTGTCGAGCTCGAACAGGATCTGCTTGAACCAGAGCTCGAATGCCTGGTGGACGACGATGAACAGCAGCTCGTCATGTGCCGGCTCGCCGCGCCGGGCGCTGGACAGACGCTGACAACCCAGCAGCTGGCCCAGCTGCAGGTAATCCCAGTAGTAGAGCGGCGCCCCACGTGCGGTCATCACCATACAACTTACCTGTTGACACCCGCGCCCACCCCTGTATACTAATTGTTCGGCTCTAGCGTGGCGACGCTCCGTTACGCTGGACGGCCAGGGGCTCTGTGGGCGTGCGGAGTCGCGACCGGGTCGGGTGCGTGTTGACGGCAACGTTGACTCGTACCCGACGCTGTTTTTATCGGGCCTTTCTCCCCGCCTTCTCCTCTCCCCGCCTTCTCCGTTGTCTTTCTGGCGTTGTGTTTCTCCTCACGCTCGCGAGGCTCTAACTACCGCCAGTTTGCGGGTGCAGGTGAGCGGTCGCACGTCCCCAGCACCCGTGATGTGAGCGGGCCGGTGCGCGACGGCAACCTGACGCGTACGGGGGACGAAATACAGACGAAATACAACTGAGGCAGTGTAGCGGGCATGACTGTTCTCACGACTGCCACGAACAGGACAGCGCTGCCGCACAGCACCGGTCCCGTTGACTTGCACCGGTCGGCGCCGGTGCCGTGGGAACAGGCCCGGGTGCTCGCGCACGCCGCGCCGCAGCCGCTCGCCGCCCGCCGTGTCCCGCTGACCCGCGCCGCGGGGCTGACCCTGGCGGGGAAGATCCGCACCTGCGTGCCGCTCCCGGCCTTCGACACCGCGGCCATGGACGGGTACGCGGTGGCCGGCGCCGGGCCCTGGCAGCTGCAGGGCCAGGTCCGGGCGGGGACGGTCTGGGAGGGGACGCTCGCGCCGGGCGAAGCCGTGGAGATCTGTACCGGGGCACAGGTGCCGGCGGGCGCAAGCGCCGTCCTTCCCGTGGAGCTGGCGGTCCGCGACGGGGCAACCTTGTCCGGCGCTGTGCCCTCGGCGGGGACCCACATCCGCCGGGCGGGCGAGGACGCGCCGGCGGGGACGCCGCTGGCGCCGAGCGGTACCCGCATCGGGCCCGCGCTGATCGGGCTCGCCGCGATCTGCGGGTACGACACCCTGTCGGTCCGGCCGCGGCCGCGGGTGCGGATCCTGGTCACCGGGGAGGAACTGACGCACAGCGGGACGAGCGGGGCAGGCCGGGTACGGGACGCTCTCGGGCCGCTGCTGCCCACGCTGGTAGCCGAACTGGGAGGGGAAGTGTGCGAGGTCCGGCACCTACCGGATCTCCCGACGGGCCTGCTGGATGAAGACTCCGACGCCGAGGTGGACGTGGTGACCGGTTCGACATCGGTCGGTGTCACCGACCAACTGCGGCAGCTACTCCGCTCCCGCGGTGCGCGCTGGATCGTCGATACCGTGGCCTGCCGCCCCGGGCACCCGCAGCTCCTGGCCGGGCTGGGGGCCGGACGCTGGCTCGTGGGCCTGCCGGGCAACCCCTTCGCGGCACTCGTAGCGGCGTACACCCTGCTCGGCCCGCTGCTGGCCGGGTTGTCGGGCCGACGCCTGCCGGAACTACCGCTGGTCCCGGTGACCGGGGACGTACGCCCCGCCCCCGGGCTCACCCGCCTGGTCCCCGTGGCGTGGGAAGGCGGTGTCGCCCGGGTGGTCGGCGGCCACCGGGCCGCCTTCCTCCGGGGAGCGGCGCTCGGCGACGCACTCGCGGCCGTCCCGCCGGGCTGGGCGGACGGCAAACCGGTCCCGCTCATCCTGACCGGGTGAACAGCCACCCCGGTTCTGGCGGCGGAAGGGCGATGCATCGGAATCAGCTCGCCGCCGCGGCTACCAACCCCCATCAATGCTGTTGCGGTACTAGCGGTCCGGCATTCGTCCGGTCCGGCATCGTCGTCACGTATCCAGGTAACCTACACCCGACGGAGGAGTCGACGGAGGAGCTGCAGGAGGAGCCGGCTCAACGCCGATGCTCTCAGCAGCTCCGTACAGCAGCGGCAGCGCCCCTACCAATTCTTTACCGGTTCGGTTGATGTGCTCAACAGCAGGACCAATCACCTCAGCCTGGCCGGCAATCGTCTTTACGCTCTCCACGCAGTCATCGAGATTGTCGGCGGTGCGGTTGAGCAGCACACCGATTGCGAAGAGAAAGATCGCCAGAACGGCAATCAACAACGCGATGACGACGACCGTCAAGACAATAAGGGTCATCTCTAATCCTTTCCAATCGGGGTCCCGGAAGCTCGATCCCAGTCAGCGCGACCCGGTGGGCCACCCGGCCGTCGATCATCACGACGTCGGCCCCGTGGTGGGGTCGTCATCGGGTGCGGCTGGTCGGACTGCCGTTGCGGTCGTAGTGGCCAGCCGGCCAGGGCGGCGAGCAGGCCGACCATGGGCAGAGCCTGCGTGCCGAATCGCATCGTGCCGGCCACCTTCCGTCGACGATGATCATTCACGATATAGTGATACCAGCAGAAGCGGTTAGTCAAGCCACAGTTATCCGCATACGCGGATCTATCACTCTAAGGCTTCCGCAACAGCGTGGAAGGCGCCGTACCGAACGGTCGCCCAGGTTGGCCGGTTGCCAGGGCCTGACAGCCTGCGGGGGGGAGTTGCTCTACTTGGGTATCCCGCGCATGGGCACCTGGTCCGGCTGCAGTCGGAGGGGCAGGTCGGAGCGAGGCGCAGGCCCGGAACCTGGACACTGAGCCGTCCACGCAGCAGTTCGAGGAACTCGGCGGCGTGGTGCCCGCTTGCCGTGTTGGGGATGACCACAGCCCGGCCATCCGGATGCCGGTAGACGGCGTGGCTACCGTTGGTGCGAACGAGACGAAACTAGTGGTCGGCGCCGGAAGTCCGTCGAGGGTTGACGTCCCGGCAGGTCGTATGCAGTGACTCAGGGAAGCCCTGGGCTGATGCGTTGTGAACTCGACGTTACCGACATCTTCGCTCACTGCAAACGTCGGTGGTGTCGAGTTGACGACGCGCAATCGCTGCGCAGGTAGCGCCGGGTGTTCCAGGACGGTAAGTGATTGTCTCAACCCCGGAGGCGACCACTACGCGACTCGAAACATGGGTGATCTTGCGGGGTGTCAGCTCGAGGCTTTTCGTCCTTGAGTCCCGGCCTGTAGGGCAGACCCGGCCTGAGAGCCAGCCTGCGGTCACCGCCACCTCCGTACGCCGACACCTCGTCCCGGAGGACACGGACAGTGACATCGTGTACTTTGCGTCGACGAACGGTGCGGTCGTCGCGCGGGGCTTGCCGAAAGGGAGACGACACATGAAGCGGCTCTTGGCCATTGTCACCCTAATCGTGTTGTCAACAGCGGGTTGTATGACCTCCCCCGAGAAGCCACTGGGAGAAGAGCTACGTCCGAGCGAACCGTTCAGGTTTCGCGTCCTGGCGACCGGGTTGGCTGACCCATGGGAGATCGCCTGGGGCTCGGACGGTTTTCTCTGGGTTACGGAGAGGTTTGCGAAGACAGTGACCCGGGTGAACCCGGCGGATGGATCGAAAACCACGGTGCTCACCATCGCCGACGCGTACGCCAGCCAGAGCCAGGACGGCCTGCTCGGTATGGCATTTCAGCCGAACTTCGGCAAGGGCAGCGGGAACAATGATGTCTATCTCGCATATACCTACGATATCTCCACCGGCGGGGCGGTGGACCGTCGCGCAAAGATAGTGCGCTACACCTACGATCCAGCGGCGCAGGCGCTGAACAATCCGGCCGACTTGATCGCGGGTCTGCCGGCAAGTATGGACCACAATTCTGGGCGCCTGCTGCTCGGTCCCGACCAGAAGCTCTACTATTCGATCGGGGACCAGGGAAACAACCAGTTCGAACGTTTCTGCAATCCGATCCAGGCTCAGGGCCTGCCCAGCGCGAACGACGTCGAGGTGCAGAATTGGGCGACGTACGTCGGGAAGATCCTGAGACTCAACCCCGACGGCGGCATCCCGTCAGATAATCCGGTGATCAACGGAGTCCGGAGCCATATCTACTCATATGGGCATCGAAATCCGCAGGGCCTCGTCTTCGGGTCAGAAAGCCGCCTCTTCTCGGCGGAACATGGTCCCAAGGCTGACGATGAGATCAACCTGATCCAGGCGGGCCGGAGCTATGGCTGGCCGTTTGTGTCCGGTTTCAAGGACGACCAAGCCTACGTGTACGCGAATTGGTCCGCATCGACCACGCCACCGTGTCCCACCCTGCGGTACGACAGCTATGCATCTCCGCCATCAGTTCCCCAACTAAGGGAGACCGCGTGGAACAGTCCGGACTATGTGGAGCCCCTGAAGACGCTCTACACTGTGCCCAACGGACACAACTTCCAGGACCCGGCATGTGGTGGACAGTCATACATCTGCTGGCCTTCGATTGCGCCGTCCAGCATAGATTTCGTGGCCCCCAACAAGGGTGGATTTGAGCCATGGCGCAACTCTCTGCTGGTGACCAGTCTGAAGAATGGTGCACTCTATGGCTTGAGGCTCACGGAGGACGGCGGCTCGGTCCAGGGGGATATCACCCAGTTCTTCAAGACCACAAACCGCTACCGAGATCTGGCGCTGAGTCCGGACAACCGTACTGTCTATATCGTCACTGACAGCGCTGGCCGGGCGGGACCCCAGTCGGGACCCCCGACTGAGAAGCTCGACAATCCGGGAGCGATTCTGGAGTTCGCCGTGGTGGGTTAGGTTTACTGGCGAGGTCAGCGGGCCGGTTCAGTTCGACGGCGGGACCTCCATGTGACCCAGCTGGACGAGGATCGTGACCAGATCATAGTACAGGCTTCCGCTGATGATCTGACCAGCCGCGTTGAACCGCATGATCTCGCAGAATGGTGTGGATATTCGGCGTCCGGTGCGTGGCATCGGCCCGAATGCCCCGTCGTTGGTTCCGGTTCCGGTGAACTGCGCGACCACCTGGTTGCCGCCATCGATGTAGCCGACCTCGGTGATAGCGGCATCGGAGAAGGAGGCCACCCAGTTGGCCCGGAGGTAGTCCACCAGCTGCTGCGGACCCTTGAGTACCACTCCGCGCGCCTGATCGGTGTACTCAGCGTCGGCGGCGAAATTCTGCACGACGGACGTCCAGTCGCGACGGTTGAACGCCTGGTGCGAGAATCGATACCTCTCGACATAGCTCATGTTGCCGGCTCCCGGATCTCCGTTCATCCCGTTGATGGGGGGACGGTACGCTGCGCTCGGGTCAGCCGGGAGACGTCGACACGCTACTGAACGTAATGCGTGCGGTGAGGGTCGGCAGGGCGGCCGTCCGGGCTAAACCGCGTACCACCAGCTGGTCTACCCGCGCGCGATGTAGAGGTCCCGGAGCAGTCCTGTCTCTAGCTCCATGTCCGCTACCCGGGCCTTGACGACGTCACCGATGCTGACGAGGCCGACCAGCTTGCCCCGATGGACAACCGGCAGGTGACGGTAACGGGAGGCGGTCATCTGTTGCATCAGCCGCGCGATGCTGTCGTCTGGTGCGCAGACCGGGACGTTGCGCGACATGACGTCGGCGACCTGCATGGTCAGGAGCTTGGCACCGTACTTGCTGAGAGCGCGTACGATGTCGCGCTCGGTGATCGTGCCGGCGATCGGTCGTTTCCCTTCCTCGCCGCAGATGACCAGGGCACCGATCTGAGGGGGGCCGTTCAGGCGGCCTACCGCCTCAGCGACGCTCGCCGTAGGCTCGATGGTCTCGACCGATCGGCCCTTCGTCTTCAGGATCTCCTCGACCTTCATCAGTTCCCTCCTGGTGACGCCGGTCACCCCATGGTCCTCCAAGGTGGGGCTGCGCACCACCGGCAGCCATGTGACACCGACCTCAGGTCGCGGTCATCGAGTCGCCCGTGAGTCGTTCGCGACGTTGACGTCGTCGGCTGTGGGGGAGGAGTTGACGTGCTGCGCGATCCAGTCTGTGATGGTGGCGACTGCCTCGTCGACTGGAATACCATTGATCTGACTGCCATCGCGGAATCGGAAGGACACTGCGCCGGCCTCGACGTCCTTTGTTCCAGCCAGCAGCATGAATGGCACCTTCTGCGTGGTGTGGTTGCGGATCTTCTTCTGCATACGCTCGTCGGACCCATCGACGTCGACGCGGATCCCCTTGGAGCGCAGCTTTTTCGCCACCCGATGGAGGTGTTCGACATGCTCGTCAGCGATCGGGATACCTACCACTTGCACCGGGGCGAGCCACACCGGGAACGCCCCGGAGTAGTGCTCGGTGAGAATGCCGAAGAACCGCTCGATCGAGCCGAACAGCGCCCGGTGGATCATGACCGGTCGCTGCCGCGAGCCGTCAGCTGCGGTGTATTCCAATTCGAATCGCTCGGGCAGGTTGAGATCGAGTTGGATGGTCGACATCTGCCAGGTGCGGCCCAGCGCGTCTCTGGCCTGCACCGAGATCTTGGGACCGTAGAACGCTGCCCCGCCCGGGTCGAGCACCAGGTCCAGCCCGCTGGCCTCGGTAGCCCGGCGCAAGGCCTCGGTTGCCTCGGCCCAGACCTCGTCGGTGCCGATGTATTTCTCGTCATTCCGGGTGGACAGCTCGAGGTAGAACTCGTCCAGCCCGTAGTCTCGCAGCAGGCCGAGTACGAACGACAGCAGCGACTGCAGCTCCGCCTGTACCTGCTCCTTAGCGCAGTAAATGTGTGCGTCGTCCTGGGTCATTCCCCGGACCCGGGTCAGGCCATGCACGACGCCGGATTTCTCGTAGCGATATACCGTGCCGAACTCGAACAGTCGCAGCGGCAGCTCGCGATAGGATCTCCCGCGCGACCTGTAGATCAGGTTGTGGAACGGGCAGTTCATCGGCTTCAGGTAGTAGTCCTGGCCGGGCTTGCGCACTGTGCCGTCGGAGTTGAGCTCGGCGTCCAGATGCATGCCGGGAAACATTCCCTCGGCATACCAGTCCAGATGGCCGGATGTTTCGAACAGATGGGACTTCGTGATGTGCGGGGTATAGACGAACTCGTAGCCCGCCTCCTCGTGACGGCGCCGTGAGTAGTCCTCCAGCTCGCGCCGGATGATCCCGCCCTTGGGATGGAACACGGCAAGGCCGGAGCCGATCTCGTCCGGAAAACTGAACAGATCCAGTTCGGTGCCGAGGCGGCGGTGATCACGGCGCTCGGCTTCGGCGAGCATCTCCAGGTAGTGGTCGAGCGCCTCCTGCGACTCCCACGCCGTTCCGTAGATGCGTTGCAGTTGGGGGTTGCGCTCGTTGCCCCGCCAGTAAGCCGCCGCGACACGGGTCAGCGTGAAGGCAGGGATGTGTTTGGTCGTCGGCACGTGCGGACCCCGACACAGATCGCTCCACATCCGCTCCCCGCTGCGCGGGTCGAGGTTGTCGTAGATGGTCAACTCGCCGCCGCCGACCTCCATCACCTCGGAGGTGTCCACGTCGGACTTGAGGGTGATCAGTTCCAGCTTGTAGGGCTCGGATGCCAGCTCCTGCCGGGCGTCCTCCACCGGCTCCACGACTCTGCGGGAGAACCGCTGGGACTGCTTGATGATCTGCCTCATGCGCTTGTCCAGCGCCTGCAGATCCTCGGGAGTGAACGGTCGGGCGACATCGAAGTCGTAGTAGAAGCCGTCTTTCACCGGCGGCCCGATGCCGAGCTTGGCGTCCGGGAACTGGTCCTGCACAGCTTGGGCCAGCACGTGGGCACAGGAATGCCGGATGACGCTGCGGCCCGCTTCGGAGCAGGCCACGATCGGCTGCACTGCCGTGTCGGCCTCCGGTGCCCAGGCCAGGTCACGCAACTGGCCCTCGGTGTCCCGCACGACCACCACGGCGTCGGCGCCCTTGCCGGGCAAGCCCGCCTCCCGCACCGCCTGGCCGGCGGTGGTCCCGGCCGGCACCAGCACGCTCGTGGCGGGCTCGGCGGGCACAGGACTGGGCTGGGACACAGCGGCTCCTCGGTGGTCAGGCTCGGTAATCAGGTAGGTGGCCCCGCCGGTCGATGCTATCCCGTCTGATCCGGCACCCTCGCCTCAGTTACCGGCTCGCAAGCCTGCCGGCGCAGCTGGACGCTGGCCGACTGGCCGCCTACAGCGAAATCCTGGCCTCGGCCCAGGCGCGGGTAAGGATCTCATTCATCGTCTCGGTAGGTGTCTGTCCGGAGGTGTCGAGCCAGAGGCCGAGGCGGGGTGTCCGATGTCGGAGCACATCGTCGAGCCGCTCGACGGTCCACGTGTCGTAGGCGACCTTGCCTCTGGCTGCCTCGCGGGCGGCGATGGTGGTGGGCT